>NZ_JBEOOB010000022.1:0-72529 GCF_040308685.1 Pseudoalteromonas sp. 20-MNA-CIBAN-0454
ATCGTGAGTTGCTGTGATTCCTGTAGTACTACTTTGAGCATTTATAGCAGTCTCAAGAGCAGACTGATCAGTAGTAGCTACGCCCAGTGCTGTAATCGGTGTACCGTTTAAGCTAAAAGATATGTCCCCATCTGCATTAGGAGGTCCTAATATAGCTGTAGTTTGAGTCGTAGGATACTCTTCTACTTCTACCAATGATGCAGTAATTCCATGCTCATTACTGAGTGCATTTATTGCCTCTGCCTTTTCTGTTGCGGTTGCACCAGGCTCAATAGCTACATCTGTGTTAATATCACCTGTAGTAAAGGTAATATTGCCACCAATAACAGTGTCTATTCCAACATTAGTTTGATACTTCCCTATTTTTTCTGCAGCTGTATTACTCAAGCTAATTGAAATAGTTTCATTTGCATTTGCACCAACCTGGAAACTTCTGGTCCCGTATGACCCGTCTAATAATTGCTGACCACCGAACGATGTAGTGTCGGAGATTCGTGTTAATTCTTCTTGTAAGGCAGACACTTCTTTTTGCAATGCATCACGGTCTTCACTTGAATTTGAACCATTAGCAGATTGCAGGGCAAGCTCTCGCATACGTTGTAGTATATTAGTCGATTCTTGCATAGCGCCTTCTGCAGTTTGCGCCATTGAAATACCATCATTAGCATTTCGCTGCGCTACCGCTAAGCCATTTATTTGCGATGTTAATCTGTTTGAAATTTGTAGGCCGGCTGCATCATCCTTTGCGCTATTGATACGCATACCTGAAGCTAAGCGTTCCATTGAAGTGGCTAAGCCCTGACCTGATTTAGATAAGTTACGTTGTGCGTTTAGTGACGACACATTAGTATTTACTGTTAATGCCATTTTACCATCTCCGAGTGTTAAACAGGATGTGGTTCAAAATGCTTTTGCAGGAACCACTATTAGATGTAGTTAATAAAGCAGGTTTTGTGCCAACTCACCCAACAAGCTCAACGCATTGTTTTTAATGAAAAATATAAATATTAAACTGAGTTTTAGAGTGAAAGTGAGCTTTATAATGGAAGGTTAATAAATAGTGACGTTTTTTTGCCGCTTGGTTAGTGGAAATATTCGGGGGCGATTACCGGGGTATAACATGTTTTTACTTTAGTGTTTTTTCTTCTCTAAAGCGCAGCGCCTCATAACCTTTTTGTAAGCAAAGTATATAAATATTATTGCGCACAATGAGAGTAAATGAGGAGTAACTTAAACAGGTAATTTATATATTTTTTCTTCTCTAAAGCATAGCGCCCTTTTAGCCTTTTTGTGAATAAAGCATTTAAATATTATTGCGCACAAAGAGAAAACAATGAGAGTAAATGAGGAGTAACTTAAACAGGTAATTTATATGTTTTTCTTCTCTAAAGCGCAGCGCCCTCTTAGCCTTTTTGTGAGTAAAGCATTTAAATATTATTTTGCACAAAGAGCAAACAATGAGGGTAAATGAGCAGTAACTTAAACACATAATTTATGTGTTTTTTCTTCTCTAAAGCGTAGCGCCCTCATAACCTCTTTGTGAATAAATTTACTAAACCCATTTGCACAAAGAACAGTAAATTTCAGATAGTCGAAAACCAAAAAGCGCGGTATAAAACCGCGCCTCCATCAACAAAAACGCCTAGCTTGGCTTGTTTTTGCCTAAAACCTGATACCTAACACCTAAAACCTGCTCTTTCACACCGTGCTTGGCTTGTTTTTGCCTAAAACCTGATACCTGACACCTAAAACCTGCTCTTTCACACCGTGCTTGGTTAATTTTTGCCTAAAACCTGATACCTGACACCTAAAACCTGCTCTTTCACACCGTGCTTGGCTAATTTCTACCTAAAACCTGCTCTTTCACACCGTGCTTGGTTAATTTTTTCCTAAAACCTGATACCTAAAACCTGCTCTTAACCTTTAAATATAATCAAATAACGAGAGTTTGGCTAAGCGGCCAAAGGTGGCTTGCGATGCTTGTAGTGCGGTTTCTTGCTGAGTGAGTTCGCTAATTGCAGCAGCCATATCTACTTCAAGCAGGCTTGAACGATTACTTTGATTTTGAATGTCTAACGCAGAGTTAGAGTCGGTTACTCTTTCTAGTACATTCATCCGCCCACCTAAACTCGCTTGGGTAAACACAACTTGTTCGCTGGCATTTTGTAACTGCGTTACGCCATCGTTAAGGACTTGCTGAAAATCATCCCCCGCAAGCGTGCCATTATTTAAACCTGTAATTAAGCCCTGTAGCGTATTTAGTGCATTTTCTTTGTGGGGTTTTTCTAGGCTAAAATCGAGCTGCTGCCCAGGTGTAGCGCCGGTTAACTGAATTTTCATTCCGGCAAACTCTATTGGCTCGTCGGTTACATTTCCGCTAACTGGTGGTATTTGCGCTACTCCATCACGTAAAATTTCATACTGATCCGGATCGCCAGGGTTAGCACCAGCAGTAACCACTACATTAAAAGTATTTGCTGTGGCTGACACTAAAGGGTCTGGATCAGGGTTATATTGCTCTTTATGAAACTGATCGAAAACACCTTGTTTATCTACATAAACAGAACCCGTAAGCGTACTTGTATCATCTCCGGCATTAAATGATACATCGAGGCGTGCATTAGTTTTTTCAAAGGTGTCGTAGCCGTTGTCGCTAGATTTAATCGACACACCTTCGGCAATAGTAATTTTATGCTGACCTTGATCGCCTTGGTAATTATATTTTCCGCTAGCGGCATCAAACTGATACGGTTGCGTGCTGTCTTGGTAGCCTGAAAATATGTATTTACCGTCTTCCGAGCGGGTGTTCATTAAATTAGCTAACGTTTTTTGTATTTCGGTTAGCTCCGACGCTAACGACTTTAAGTCGTCTTTACTGTATGCGCCATTACCTGCTTTTAAGGCAATATCTTTAGCCGCTTGAATACTTTCGTTAATACCTTGCAGTACGCTTTCTTCGGTTTTGAGTCGGCCATTGAGCTGGTTAATATTTTTTGTATATTGCTCATTGCTTTGTATTTTATTGGTATACAGCATAGCTTGCGATATGTCGGCAGGCGCTTCTGAGGTAGATAAATACTTTTGCCTAGTATTTACTCGCTCTTGTGCGTTTGCTACGCCATTTTGATTTTGTAATATTTTATTAATGCTGTTTTGATACATTAAGTTATTTGATAAACGCATAATTACCTCGTGGCACTAAGTAAAGTGTCAAAAATAGAACGTGCAGCAGAAAGCACCTGAGCTGAAGCCGCATAAGATTGTTGAAAGCGCAGTAAATTGGCCGCTTCTTCGTCAAGGTTTACCCCAGATAACGACTCGTACCAAGCCTCTGACTGCTGTGCGAGTGCGTCGAATGCTGCGCCGTTTGTTTTAGCTTGGCCTGTTACCACGCCAATGTCGGTTACTAATCCGGCATACGCTTGGTTAAACGTTTTATGGTTATCGGCATCTGAGCTTGAAACAACATTTTGACGCACCAAATCACCATTTTGTAAATCGGCTAATTTTAAGCCATTGCGGTTATCGTCAAAGCCGCCTTTGTTAAACTCTAACGTAAAGCTATCGCCTGTTGCTGGCGAGCCTTCAATATCAAAATCAAAGCCATAACCGTCATAAGGAGCACCAAGGCCAGCCAAAACATTTTTACCTGGTGGTGCAATAGTAATTGGCACATTGGCACCGTTTCCATCGCTAATTAAGTAATCATTTGTACCCGCTGCTTTAACAATGGTTATATCTCCATTAGCGAGTGCAGGAGGAGTCGTAGTTGTAAAACCACCAGCGGTAACACTACTCACACTGCCAGCAGAAATAGCGCCGCTACCGGTATTATTTATGTCATCGGCGGTGCGTATTGGCGATGCTAACGCTAGGTCTTCACCGCGCCCAGTTGTTAGCGATATATTTGCTGCGGCTTCTGAATTGAGCTTAATTTGAAATTTATCGCCTTCATTACCAGCACCAGCCATAGTTAACTGCAAGCCAAATAAATCAACACCAGGGTTATTTGCCGAGTTAATTTCACCGCCTACAAATGTTGCTGTTGTAGCGGCGCCTAATGGCTCGCCTTTATTATCTACTGGCTGAATACTCACTTCGTTTGGATTTGCGGTATAAGTCACAATAAAATCACTGGCAGGTAAATTACTGCCTTTGCCGGGCTCTACTGTTGCACTAACACCCGCACCACCGGTATTAGCTTGATAGGCAAAGCCTTTTGCCGTAGGTATATTGAATATATCGCCACCCAATTTACCGTTAGCATCCATTCCCAAGTGATTTTGCTGATTAAATGCATCAGCCAACGCTAAACCCATTTGGCCTATTTGATTTTGTGCAGGTACTAAAATATCGTCTCTGAAGGCAAGTAAACCACCAATTTTTCCTTTTAATTTACTGGCATCAACTTCAAGCGGCACAGCTTTGCCGCCATTTACATCTAAGCGCAGTTCTTTAAAATTTGGATCGGGGTCGCCGCGCATCGAAAACAAGTTAAACGAGCCGTTTTGCATTACAACCGCTTCACCGCTGCCCATAAAAACGAGCTTTTCACCATTAGGGCCGTCAAGCGTTTCAATGTCGATTAACTCTGATAAATCGCGAATCGCTTTATCGCGCTCGTTATATGTGCCGCTTGCAGCTGATGCGTTGTTAGTACCATTAACACCAGCAATTTGTTGGTTTAACGATCCTATTTTTTGAATTAAGGTGTTGGCTTCATCGGAGAATATTTCGAGCTGCTCATTTACAACATTTTTTTGATCCAGCACTATTCCCGACAACCTATCCATTTGGCTTATTAAGCTGTCGGCGTTAGTCATTACTAACGAACGTGCAACCGTTGACGATGGCTGATTAAGCGCTTCTTGCACGTTATTAAATAGCGAATTAATACCGGTCGATAAGCTATTCGCTTCTTGCGAAAATAACGTATCGACCCGGTTTGCTTCACTTACAAACTGATCAAAAAACGTTTTATTTGAGGTGTCTCGGTTTAATTGTTTTTGTGCAAATTCATTAAGTAACCTGTAGGTATTACCTTTGCCAACTTGATTGCCGATCATGGTGCCATGCTCTGTACGCTCGCGCACATAGCCGTCGGTATTTACATTAGTAATATTTTTACTGGTTGTTTGCAACAGATCAGTGTTTGCTCTTATTCCTGAATTAGCAATGTTTAATAAATTAAACGACATGTTACTTTACTCCTTGGCGGATCACGTTTGTTGCAATATTTTTTAGCTCGCTACTGTTAAGTACGCGCTTTATTTTATCCGCATAATTTGGGTCTGTTGCATAACCGGCTTGTTGTAATGAGTCTAAAAATGCTGCCGGTTTGCCGGTATTTTGTAATGCTTGTTGATAGCGTGGGTTTTGAGTTAAAAAATCAACAAAGTCGTTTACGCTGTCTTTTATTGAGTCGTAAGCTCTAAAACTGGCTTGTTTTTTAACTGCAGCGCCTTGTTCAAACTCTAAGGTTACTTTGTTGGCTTTTTCGCCCTGCCAGCTTTTATCTGACTTAATATTAAATAAGTTATTTGAGCTGTTACCGTCACTTTTATTAATAATATGCTTACCCCAACCGGTTTCAAGCGCTGCTTGAGCCACCATAACGGCTGGGTTTAAACCAATTTTTTTAGCCGCTGTTTTAGCATGCTCCCATACCGAACTTACAAATTCTTCGGCCGTTTCAAAGTTTGGCTTAGCTACTTCTGGCTTTTCGGTATTCATAGCGCTTTTATCTACAGGCTCGGTTACGGCTTTTTTACGCTGTTGCTGCGGCAACTCTATGCCAGCACGCTGATCGCTTAAAAGATCGTTACTGGTTCTGAGTACTGAAGCTGGGGTGTAATTTTTTGCCGTAGGAGAAAGTTGCTGCACTATTAAGTCGGCAAGCCCTAATGAGCCATTAGACGAGAGCTCTGATGAAAGTTGCTGATCGTGCATTTCTTCAAAAAACTTTACGCTACTTGAATTTAATGGGCTTTCTTTGTCTTCGAAGGCTTCGCTGGCTTTGCGCATGCTTTTAAGCAGCATTTGCGTAAATATGGCTTCAAATTGTGCCGCTGCTTTTTTGAGAGCCGCTTTTGAGGCATCACTAGACGCGTCGCCACTGTTTAGGGCATCTTTACGCAAAGCGTTTAAGTTACCTAAATCAAAAAAGTTTTGCTTATCGAGATGATTTGTTTCCATCAGCTTTTTGACACAATAATGAATAATGTATAAAGCAATGCAAAAATTGAGCCAGAGGGGAAGGTGTTAAGCAAAATGCCATCGGTTACCAGCTTTTAAAACTGACCACCGATAGCATTACGTTGTTTTAAATTACAACTAGCTGGCCGTTTATTGCGCCAGCTTCTTTTAGGGCTTCTAGTATTGCCATTAAATCGCCAGGCGCGGCGCCTACTTCGTTTATAGCGCGTACTAGGTCATCTAGGCTCACTCCGGGGTTAAATACAAATGCCCGTGAGTCGTCTTGTTTTATATCTATAATACTTTGCTGGGTAACAACGGTATCGCCATCGCTAAAAGCATTAGGCTGCGATACGTTTAGCTGCTCTGCAATCGTTACTGTTAAGCCACCGTGAGTAATAGCAGCTGGTTGCAACTTTACATTTTTACCAATAACAATAGTACCAGTGCGCGAGTTAACAATAATTTTTGCTGCTGTATCTGCTGGGGTAAATTCTAGGTTTTCGAGCGTTGATAAGTAAGACACGCGCTGCGAGGCGTCTCTTGGGGCAATCACTCTAATAGACGCTGAATCGAGTGCTTGGGCGCTATTTGGGCCTACTAAATCGTTTATGGTTTTTTCTAATCGCTTGGCGGTAGTAAAGTCTGGGCGATTTAAGTTAAAAGTAATATAGTCGTTTTGCATAAATGGGCTTTTAACTGCGCGCTCAACGGTTGCGCCATTTGGAATACGCCCCACTGTTGGCGTGTTTATAACGACTTTACTGCCATCAAGCCCTTCTGCGCCTAAACCACCTACAATTAAACTACCTTGGCCAATAGCGTATACGTTGCCGTCGACCCCTTTTAAAAAGGTTTGTAGTAAAGTACCACCGCGTAAACTACCTGCACTACCAATAGATGATACGGTAATATCTATAGTTTGCCCGGGCTTTCTAAAAGGCGGTAGCTCTGCATGCACTGCAACCGCAGCCACGTTTTTAATTTTTGGTTTTAAGCTTGCTGGTAACGTAATGCCAAAGCTGTTTAACATGCCTTTAAAGCTTTGCTCGGTAAATCGGCTTTGCTCGCCCGTACCAGGTAAGCCAACAACTAGGCCATAGCCTACTAATTGGTTTGAGCGTACGCCCTCAACCATAGACACATCTTTAATGCGCTCGGCCATGGCAGGAAGTTGCCAGCCAAGTAACACCATTAAACAAAAAACTTTAAATACATTCATAATGAATGTCCTCTAAAAAGGAAAAAGTGAGCTACTAAAAAAGCGTGTTAGCCAACCGGCACTTTGTGCTTCTTGAGTTTGCCCTTTGCCCGAATATTGAATTCGTGCATTAGCAATTCTATTTGACTGTACGGTATTGTCTGCAGTTACATCTTCTGGCCTTACTAATCCCTCTAAACGAATAAATTCTTCGCCTGAGTTTAACGTTAGCCATTTTTCGCCGCGAATAACTAAGTTACCATTAGGTAAAACACGCATTACGTTTACCGATATATCACCGGCTAAACTATTTGACTGATTTGATTTTGAGTCGCCTTTAAATGACGCGTCGCTGCCGATACCAAATTGAATGCTGTCGCCGCCAATATTTACCGGTAATCCGCCTAAACCAATAACGGGGTCGAGTTTTGCGTCTGACTGTTTATCAGTTTCTGTTTTTGCCGCTTTAGAGGCTTGCGTAGATTCTTGCAATTTAACCGTAATTATATCGCCGGTACGCAGTGCTTTTTTATCAGCGTATAAGTCGTTCGATAAATACGTATTAAACAGTGAGCCATTAGCAACTGCCGGTTCAACATTGGGTTCTGGGTACATGGGCGCATAGTAAGGATCGTCTTGTACTACATCACTATTTTGTGTAGACACACAGCCACTTAACAATAAAGTACCCGCTGCAAATAATATAATATTGCGCATAATAACCTCTAAAATATTATAATTGCTGATTGATGTAGCTCATCATTTCATCAACTGCCGAAATTACTTTTGAGTTCATTTCGTAAACACGCTGGGTTTCTATTAGGTTTACCAACTCTTCGGTTACGTTTACGTTTGACGTTTCTAGTGAACCTTGAATAATAGTGCCTAGCCCATCAACTCCAGGGTTACCCTGCACCGGCGCGCCACTTACCGCAGTTTCGGTGTAAAGGTTTTGCCCTATAGGCTCAAGGCCCGACGGATTAATAAAGTCACTAATGGTAATTTGCCCAATAACCACGTTATCGGCCTGCCCTGCAACTCGTACAGATACTTCACCGTCTTGCGATACAGTTATTGATTGCGCGTCATCGGGTACGTTCATTTCTGGTTGAACCACATAACCCGCACCCGAGGTTACAACTCGCCCGTCGCCATCGGTGGTAAATTGTCCGTTGCGCGAATAAGCAATATTGCCATCTGGCTGTAATACTTCAAAAAAGCCTGAACCAGAAATCATCCAATCTAGTGAGTTTTCAGTAGTTAGCATATTACCTTGCGAAAAGTTTTTTTGGTTAGCTACCACTTTGGCACCAGCACCTAGCATTAAACCTGATGGCATTTCGGTATCTTGTGATGAGCGACCGCCTGGTTGATTAATGTTTTGGTAAAGTAAATCTTCAAAAACGGCGCGGCTTTTTTTATAACCAACCGTACTGGCGTTGGCTAAGTTATTTGAAATAACCGAAATGTCGGTTTGTTGGGCGTCAAGCCCAGTTTTACTGATCCACAATGCTGGATTCATAATCGTGTCCTCATTTTAAAGTTAAACTATGCGCAACAGCTGATCTTGCGATTGATCTATTTCTTCTGCTGTTTTCATTAGCTTTACTTGTAATTCAAATTGGCGTTGATGGCTGATCATATCGACCATTTCGTGTACCGGATTAACGTTCGACATTTCTAATGCGCCGCTTATCACTTGTACGTTAGCTGAGGTTTCAACCGTTTGATTTGGTTTTGGTCTAAATAAACCATCGTTACCTTTTTCAAGTGTTGAGTTATTTGCCTCAACCACTTTTAAACGATCAACCTCTTCTAAAAAGTTAGCCGGCGCGCCTTGTGGGCGTACTTGTATGGCACCGTCTTTACTAAATTCTATTTTTTCAATCGGGACTGGCAAAATAATAGGGCCGCCTTCGCCAATTACTTGACGACCACCGCTGGTAACTAACATGCCTTCGGCGGTAATATTAAGCGTACCTACTTTTGTATAAGCTTCGTTGCCGGAGGCGTCTTGTACACTCAGCCAGGCGTTATCGCTCATGGCAATGTCGAGCTCGCGACCGGTTTGCTGTATGCCACCCGATGTCATGTTTGAACCTGGGCGCTCTTCCATAGAAAACACCCGCGATGGCAAACCTTCACCAAACGCTTGCATAGATCGAGCTTGGGCAAAGTCGGCTTTAAAACCTGTAGTGTTTGCGTTCGCCAAATTATTGGCTTTAAGGGCAAGCCCCATTAAGCTTTGCTTAGCGCCAGACGCGGCAATGTAGACCATTTTATCCATAACATCGACTCACTTAAAAATCTCTGTAAGAACAAATGCAATATATGCGCCATTGTTAAATACAGCAGTAAAACTGCACCGCCAAGCAATGTGGTATACCGCCGGTAGCTGCAGAAATTATAGGGATGAGGTTCTAGGGGCTAGGTTCTAGGTTGATACCTGACGCCTCAAACCTGCTCTTTAAATTTCTACCTAAAACCTGATACCTGACGCCTAAAATCTGCTCTTTAAATTTCTACCTAAAACCTGATACCTGACGCCTCAAACCTGATCTTATAAACAAAAAAGGCTGCAATTAAGCAGCCTTGAATATTCAAATTAATAAATTGTGCTTTATCTAATTTGCAGAATACTTTGCTGAATTGTTGAGTTAACTTCCAGCGCTCGCGAGTTTGCTTGGAAATTACGCTGTGCGCTAATTAAATCAACTAGTTCGTTAGTTAAGTTTACGTTTGACTGCTCAAGCGCTGATGAGTTGATATTACCTAAGGTGCCAGAGCCTGGTTCACCAGCAATAGGCTCGCCTGACGCTATACTCGCTTTCCAACCTGTGCTGCCCACTTGTTGTAAACCTTGCGAGTTTGAAAAACGCACCATAGCCACTTGGCCTAAAAATGTTGAGTCGCCGTTACTGTACGAAGCCACAACTTTACCGTCGGCGCCAATATCAATACCCGCTAAACGGCCAACTGTTGCACCGTCTTGCTCAAGTGCTTTTACTTCAAAGCGACTTGCGTATTGAGTAGGTATTTTATTAGCTGTACCGGTTTCATCACGCCAGTTAATTTCAACAGGCGCTGGGAAGGTAGCACCATTGGTTAATAAATCAGAAAGCCCCGCTGTACCACCGCCACCAGCTGCAATAGACAATGGATTAAAAGTGTTACTTACGTTTGGCGTGCCGTCTGTACTTTGCGGTAAGCCACTTGAGTCAAACTTAAAAGTAGTCATAGGAGTGTACGGAGCTGCTGTTTGCTCAACCCCATTGGCACCAAAGGATTTACCATCAAGTGTTGAATGCACGTTCCATTGATTTTCATTACCGAGTACTGCAGGGTCGCTTTTTACAAAAAACAGCTGCAATACATGTGGCTCACCGAGTGAGTCATATACGGTTGTTGAGGTTGATGAATTATAAGTTGCACTTTCGGTAGGGTTAAACGCAATTGTAGGTGCAATTGATCGTGAATCTAAATTAAACGAGCTATACACACTCGAAGTAGCACGCGGCGATCCTGACGAGTCAGGTATTTGTAAAGCCGATGAAGTGCTTAAACTCACTGATGTAGTATCGCCTGTTGAAGGGTCAACCGGAAAGCCTTGTAAAAAGCTGCCATTTGCATCTACTACAAAGTTGTCTTTGTTTAACTTAAATGCGCCGGCACGTGTGTAAGTAAAATCTTGCGCGCCTAGGTCTTGGCTGGTTGCAAAGTAACCTTCACCGGTAATCGCTAAATCTAACGAGTTATTGGTAAACTGTAATGATCCTTGATGAAATTGTTGTGCAACCATAGTCGTTTGCACGCCGTCACCATTTTTTGTTTTACCCGAACTAAATACCGACGATGCATACACGTCAGCAAATTCTGCGCGCGACTCTTTAAAACCCGTAGTATTTACGTTGGCTATATTATTTGCCGTAACGTTTAAATCTTTTTGTGCGGCAGCAAGGCCGGATAATGCAATATTGAAGCTCATAATTGACCTCTAAACTATTTAATTTTTAGCCCGCTGGCTAATGAATCTTTTACGCGATTTCTGCAACATCAGTCAGCCTAACCGCACCTTCTTTAGTGTTAATAATGATGCCATTTGCACCATTAATATTCACACTCTCAATATTTTTAAAGGTAGCAATTGGCAGGCTCGAAAACTCACCATTAGTACTCCCCTCGGCTTTAATTTTATATTCACCAGGGGGTAAGCGCTCACCTGCTTCATTTTTACCATCCCATGCAAAACGCACTGCACCTGCTGGTTGCGAGCCTAAATCTATAGTTCTAACTAACTGCCCAGACTCGTCTTCAATTCTAAGCTTTAAGCTTTCAACTGGCTTTTCGGCAACAACTGAGCCTCGTGCATCACCTGCTTCATTTAAATCTAACGTGTCAGACTCTAAAAGCGCCTGCTTACCTACTAATGTAGATGCTTGCAGTGCTGAGTTTGATGTCATTGATGCAGCTAAAGCTTCAAAGTTAGAGTTTAAATTTGAAATTCCCTCAGCCATAGTAAAGCTAGTCATTTGCGCAATCATCTGATCGTTATCAGCCGGTTTACTCGGATCTTGAAACGACAGTTGCTGCGTTAGTAATGAGAAAAAATCTTCTTGGGTTAACGCATCACTCTTGTCTTTACTGGCTGCTTGTTTTTCTTGCCACCGTAAAGAGTCTAAATAGGATGAAGATGTACTAATATCGTTACTCATAACCTACCCTCTGTTACCGCTGGCCTAGCAGCAGTGTTTTACTTAACATTTGCTTTGCTGCATCGGCAACTTGCACATTTGTTTGATACGAACGAGAGGCAGAAATCATGTTTGCCATCTCCTCAACAACATTAACGTTGGGTTTATAGATATAGCCATTTTCATCCGCACTTGGATGGTTTGGGTTATATTCAATTTGTAATGGTTTGTTGCTCTCAACAATGCCTAATACTTTAACGCCAACAGCGGAGCCCTGTGGATTACTTGCTGATGCTGAAGCTTTAGTAAGCTCAGCAGCAAATACAGGTTGTCGCGCTCGGTAAGTTTTATCCTGAGAAGAACTAATAGTATTCGCATTAGAAATATTACTTGCGGTGGTGTTTAAACGCACATTTTGTGCGCTCATACCAGAACCAGCAATATCAAAAACATTATATAAACTCATAATTATTATCCTTGGCTACCGAGTGCTTTTTTCAGACCTTTAAATCTGCCGCTTAAAAATTGCAAGCTGGCCTGATACTCCATAGCATTCTGTGCATACAAGTTTCGTTCCACCTGTATATCAACTGAGTTGCCATCACCTGTATCTGGTTGATTTGCATTACGAAACATTTCTGAACCACCTACTTCTTTACTACCACCGGCAATGTGTTTACTGTTGGTTCTAACCATACTATTGCCGCCTTGTTGGTGTGACTTTGCCGTTTTTAGTGCAGAGGCAAAGTCTATATCTTTTGCTTTATAGCCCGGCGTATCAGCATTAGCGATATTGGTAGCGAGCATTTCGGCTCTTTGCGAACGGATCAACATAGCATGCGGGTGCACACCAAGCGCTTTATCAAAACTGATAGCCATAACCATCTCCAAAAAATTGACTTAACTTGAACAAAGCAAGAAATAAGCCATTTAACTAACTTTTGATTAATGTTATTTACTAAGCTGATTAAATATAGCTATTTAAAGTGCAGGTTTTAGGGAGATTTTAAGGCAATAAGTAAATTGATATGAGCCAATACAGTTATTATAAAAAATGCCAGCAGTTAAAAACTCTAAAGCACATTTGCACAATGGATGCGAATGGGAGTAAATGAGCAGTGATTTAAACAGATAATTTATCTATTTTTTCTTCTCTAAAGCGCAGCGCCCTCTTAGCCTCTTTGTGAATAAAGTATTTAAATATTATTTTGCACAAAGAGAAAACAATGAGGGTAAATGAGGAGTAACTTAAACATATAATCTAGTGGTTTTACCTCTCTAAAGTGCAGCACTTCATAGCCTTTTTGTGGATATATTTGCTTAAACATATTGGCACAATGCGCTTAAAATAAAGGGAGGTGCGAAGCTATAACTTATACACAGTGCTTGGTAATACACAAAGCTTGGCTAATTACTTGCTTATCGCTAAAACGAAAAACGACGCTAAATGCGTCGTTTAAAATAAAACTTAATATGTGCAAACTGCTCGCACTTCACCACACTTGCAGTTATTTCTTTTGGTAAATAATACCAGGATTACATCTAACCATATCAAAATCATTACTTAAACCGCTCATTGATTCCGACGCACCTAAAAGTAAATAACCTTTAGGATTAAGTGCTTGAGAAAATTTAGCAATAATTTTTGCTTTTACTTCTGGTGCAAAGTAAATCAACACATTGCGGCAAAATATAATATCAAACTTGCCTAAAAGCGCGTATGAGTCGAGTAAATTAAGGTGTCTAAAGTTAACCTGCTTTTTTATTGGGTCGATAACCTGAGCCATACCATTGCCGCTGTCTTTAAAAAACTTTTTGCGGCGTTCGGCCGAGAGCCCTCTTGCTAGTGCTAACGCGTCATACTCGGCGTGTTTACACATATCCAGCATAGTATTTGATATATCGGTAGCCACTATTTGCGCTCCCATGCGTAAAACCCCAGGAGAACTTGTCTGAAACTCAGCAACCGACATAGCAATTGAATATGGTTCTTGACCAGAAGAGCTTGCCGCAGACCATATTTTTAATGGCCTGTTAAGCCCTTTAAACTCTGGAAACAGTTTAGTTTTTAATAACTCAAACGGATATTGATCTCTAAACCATAGGGTTTCATTGGTGGTCATTGCATCAACCACTGCAGCGCGTAATTGGCGCTCATGCAAACCCAAGGTTTTATTTACTAGCTGTGACAAAGACTCAACATTAAATCGCTTCATTAACGGCGCTAAACGGCTTTTAACCAAGTATTGTTTGTTTTCGCCTAATACAATACCGCACTGTTGTTCTAAAAATAAGCGAAATTGATCGTATTCACTTTGCTGTAAATCTTTACTATTCAAATCAATAACACCTATATTTATTAATCACAATGAACCCATTTTCTTACTGCTGTTGCGAGTTCGTCGGGATTAAATTTTGCAATAAAGTCATCTGCACCTACTTTTTCAACCATGGCCTGATTAAACACGCCACTTAACGAGGTATGTAAAATAACATGTAATGGTGCCAATTTAGGATCGGCTTTTATTTCGGCGGTTAATGTATAGCCATCCATTTCAGGCATTTCTACATCCGAAATAAGTAACCCTACACGTTCTGTAATATCGTTTACGCAGTCATGTTCAGCTATTTCTTTTAATCGTTTAAGTGCTTCTTTACCATTTTTGGCAAGCTCAGTTTGAACGCCAAGTGGCTCTAATGCTCGCTTAACTTGGTTTCGTGCTACTGCTGAGTCATCGGCAATAAAAACAATTCGCTCGCCTAAATCTTTTTTAATGTCACCTTGTGTAGCCGCAACATCGGCACTTACTTCGGTATTAACTGGGCAAATTTCGTTTAATATTTTTTCTACATCTAAAATTTCAACTAATTCGTTTTCTATTTCAGTTACAGCAGTTAAGTAAGAATACCGACCTGCACCTGGCGGTGGCGGCATTATTTTTTCCCAGTTCATATTTACAATACGCTCTACACCGCCAACTAAAAAGCCTTGAACGGTACGATTATATTCAGCAATAATTATAAAACTGTCTTTAATATTTTCAATTGGACGCCCACCCACAGCCATAGAAAGGTCGATAACCGAAATAGTTTGGCCGCGAATATGGGCAACACCACGAATGTAAGCATTTGATTTTGGCATATTGGTAAGAGGAGGACATTGCAGTACTTCTCTCACTTTAAACACATTAATCCCAAAACGCTGACGCCCTCTGAGTTTAAATAGTAGTAGCTCTAAGCGGTTTTGCCCCACCAACTGGGTTCGTTGGTTTACTGAGTCTAAAATACCTGCCATTCAAATCTCCTAAAAAACAAACTATACGGAACGATAATTGCTTTGAATCTATAAAGTCACATAATACAACGGGAGCGTCTACTTTTTGACGCTAAATATTTATACCCTGTTTTAACCTATAAGCATAGCCGAAACATTATGAGTTTGTTAAAAAAAATCAGAAGATACAGTGTTTTTTATGTTCTTACTAGCCTCTGTTTAACTTTGCCTTTAGAGGCAAAAGTATTTAGCAAAGACATATTACAACAAATGGCTATAACTCATGTTGCTGCGCAAATTAACAACCTTGATGAAAATAAAATACAGCTTAGTGCGTTACCGCTCGACCCCCGCACTCCCGATCGCAGTTGCGAATCAGAGCCTGAGTTATTACTCCCCAGCGATCCGCCTTTTAATCGCCAAGTAACATTACAAATAAAATGTAACGACACTAACAACTGGGCCCAGTATGTACACGTAAGAGTAACCGAAACGGCTCCTGTTGTAGTTGCTAATGTAAATTTAGCTCGCGGCGAAGTAATAACTGCGGCGCATTTAAGTATTGAAATGCGCTCAACTCACTTTATCAGAGTACAATATTTAGATAACCCAGCATTATTAATAGGCAGCCGAAGTAAACGAAATATACGCAGCGGAATGCCACTTTTATTGAGCCAAATATGCATGGTGTGCAAAGGCGATGCTGTAAATATTAATGCTAATATTAAGGGCTTAAAAGTTAAAACAACCGGTATTGCACTTGAAGATGGTAGCCTTGGCGAGCAAGTTAAAGTAAAAAACAAAAAAACCGGTAAAGTTTTAAATGCACGCGTAGATGGTGTAGAGTCTGTACAAGTTAATATATAATTTAAATTTATACTAAAGTATCTTATGTATATGCCGATAACTTGGCATTAGTTGGGTAATATACAGGTTTATTATTATGGTCGGTCAAGTTAATAAAGGTAATCAACAAGCAAATGTGTTAACTAACACTAAGCAGCAAAAAGTTGATATACAAAGAAATAATGCAAATACGCAAGCTGCACAGTCTTCGGCGCCTAAAGCTGCCAGCGACTCTGTAAGCTTAACCCCGCAAGCTAAACAGCTAAAAACCCTGCAAGATAAAGCGCAGCAGTCTCCTGGTTTTGATACCGATAAAGTGGCAGAGCTTAAAAAAGCAATCACTGAGGGTAAATACCAAATAGACAGCGAAAAACTTGCAAAAAACCTAGCTGAATTTGAGTTTAACGTTTATGGCTGATCACAATAGTTTAATTACCATTAAACTAAATGAGCAACACAATTGCTTAGAATCACTTAATATTTTATTAAATGACGAGCTAACATCTATTGCCTCGCGCCGTGGTGAAGGTTTAAAAGAAATTGCCCAACAAAAAATGTCTTTTTTAACCACGCTAAGCAACCTCGATAAAGAGCTCAACAAGTTGATTGCCAATAACGATGAGCAAACAACCGAGATCACCGATTTAATTAAACTAATACGCAGCAAGCTTGAGCAATGCCAAAAGCAAAATGAAGTAAATGCCCACGCAGCGCATCAAGCACAATTAAGCGTTAAACAATTAAAAGATATTTTAATTGGTGCCCCCTCTTCTATGACCTACGACCAAGCCGGTAGTGTAATAAACACCGATAATAACTTGGTACGTAATTTAAAAGCTTAATTTAAAAACTTAATTAAAAATAACGTCCTACATAATAAAAAAGCCTTAACTGTTGATCAGCTAAGGCTTTTTTTGTTTTTAGAGTTACTAACGTTTTTAGGGGGCTAGTAATAAGTTACTTTTTTAACTTCTCGGGGTTTAATTTCGCCTATGTACAGGTCGTGCACGCGCTTCATATTTAGTTCAAGCTCAGTTATATAGGTGTCGTCTACCGCGTAGGCTTTTATAACTTGTGCGCCTTTAATAATGCCCTGCACTTTGCTTTGTAGGTAATCGTCTTGTGCTATTGAACCTGCAACTGTAGTACCTGCGGTAATTTGTTGCCCATACACTTGCTCTGCAAGCTCTCGATACGCTTCAAGTTTAGAAGCTTTAATAGCCATTAACTGCTTTTGCGACTTATTAACACCCGACTGCAGGCTAATAGGTGCATAACCCACGGCTTTTAATACCGGATAATTGTTTGGCTCTACATATTTGTATTCAACGTGCTTATCAAACATATTGCTACAACCGCTTAAGGTTATGCATCCTAACGTGATAAGTAATGGCATTACTCGCATAGTACCTAGCCCTAAAAAACAAATTAAATAATTATACGATACTTATGCAGGTTTAATGCCATTGACACTTAAGTGGTGTTTACTCACAAATAATATTGGTACGCTCCTTGCTGTGTAACTTATGCTAATAGCTAAAATTTAACTGGAGTAAATGTATGAATTCGTTTTTATCATCGGTATTTGCAGGATTAAGCGCAACTGCTTTATTAACGTTTTCGCCTTTTACTGCAGCGCAGTGGTATGAATCGACCGGCCATGCACAAGTTAAAAGTAGCGATGTAGGCGCAGCTAAATCTGCAGCAATTAAAGATGCCATTACACAAGCGTTAGTGTTCTCTGGTGCGCGGGTAAGCTCGGTGCAAACCTTAGTAGACGGCGTGCTAATGCAAGATCAGCTTAAAATAAGCAGCCATGGCGAAATTCAAAAAATAGAACTTGTGAGCGAAGAACGTCATAATAATCAGCTAGCTATTACACTACGCTTAGATATTTTTGCGCAAACAGAGCAATGCCCACAAAGTAGTTTTAAAAAGTTTGTGGCCGTTACCCAAAGCCAGCTTAATCATCGTGAACAAGCCCGCATGGGTCAAATATTTGACATAGATAAAGCGGTTAGCAAAAATATTTATACCGCATTGCAAAAGTCAAAAATGAGCGCTGTACCAATCGCTTATTACAATAACGCAATAAAGGTCGATAAGTATTTTTCGCAGCAACACGACTACTCTAATGCGCAACTAGAAGATATTTCCTCGCGTAGTAACGCGCAGTACGTTTTATTAAGCCAAATAACCAACCTATCAACTAGCGATAAGCTCAATAGCGACTATGCCTTTTGGCAAGACGAAAGCTATCAACGTAGTTACCAAATAGAGTTTACCCTTTTTGATGGCACTACTTATGAACAGCTTTGGCAAAATAGCTATAAAAACCAAGCTATTTGGCCATTTGAAAAAACTGCTATTGTTGATGTTAACAGTAGTATGTTTTGGCAATCACCCTATGGGCAAAGCATAAACGATATAAACCAAACGCTAAGTTACGATTTACAATCAGCTATGGCCTGCTTGCCTACTCAAGGAAAAATTATGCACCTTGATCAGGGCAACATAGTGATTAACTTAGGTAAAGCACATGGTCTTAAAAAGGGTCAACTACTAAGCATAGCACACCACAATTACCTAACAGACGCTTTAGGCAATACTATGCCGCATAAAGTAATTACCCTTAATAGCATTCGTGTTGAGCAGTTGTATCAACAAAGTGCCATTGCGGTAAGCATTAATAATGCACCACTTCCGGGCGTGCAAATTAACGATATAGTCGAAATAGTTAGCCAAAACCTTTAATTCAACGATTTAGTTAATTTAGCCTTTAAATTAGGGTGAGCCGACAACCATTCACCCAATTGCTCAACCCCCGATAAATGCGGGTAATGCTTTCTACATGCAAATACTATATTGCGCTGCTGATTAGGATAAATAGCTAAATAATTAACCCCTACGCGCTCAGTACAAGCCAATTTAGGCACAAATGTAACCCCGTCATCCATAGCCACCAGCGCCAGTAATGTTTCTAAACTATTACCCTGATACTGGCTCGACACATTAACTCCTGCCGAAAAACAAAACTGTTGGGCTTGATCTTTAAAGCAATGGCCATCACTTAACATTAATAGGCTGCATCCTTGTAATTCGCGCAGCGCTACTTTTTTTTGCTGAGCTAATGAATTATCGTGTGATACAGCCACTAAAAAATCTTCTTTGTATAAATTAACGCTATGGTACTTTTTGAGCTCGGGTACATCAGCCAAAATTGCAAAGTCGAGCTCACCGTTATCTAGCGCTTCTAAAATTGTAGCGGTTTGCATTTCAATAAACGAAAAGCGACTATTAATAAACGCCTCTTTCATTGAAGTGAGTAATACCGGCAGTAAATAAGGCGCAATGGTTGGAATAATACCAATAGTTAACTTACCCTGGAGCGGCTCGTTTGACGTAGCAGCAAGCTCTTTAAGTATTTGTGTTTGTTCTAAAATAACATTAATTTGTGTTAATAAACGCTCGCCTTTAGCGGTTAATGTTACCTGCTTAGTAGAGCGATCAAATAAAGTAACACCTAGCTCCTGTTCAAGTTTTTTTACTTGGCCACTTAAGGTAGGCTGGCTTACAAAGCACGCATCGGCCGCTTTACGAAAGTGCTTAAAGTGCGCTATGGCTTTTACATACTCTAAATCTTTTAAGTTCATATTCATTACCAGGCTGATAGCTTATACCTATCAGTTTAATACAAACAAACGATTGGAACTATATTTAAATCACCGCCATAATGGCTATCAACAAATCAAGAGGAACAAAAATTATGTTAAACAATATTGAAGGTAAAACAATCCCAAGCGTTACATTTGCAACTCGTCAAAACGATGAATGGAAATCAGTAACAACAGACGACATTTTTAAAGGTAAAACGGTTGTTGTATTTTCACTACCGGGTGCATTTACACCAACGTGTTCGTCTACTCATTTACCACGTTACAACGAACTAGCTGGCGTACTTAAGCAAAACGGCGTTGACGAAATTGTATGTTTATCGGTAAACGACACCTTTGTAATGAACGCATGGGCTGAGCATCAAGAAGCGCAAAACATTACTTTACTACCAGACGGTAACGGCGAATTTACTGACGGCATGGGCATGTTAGTAGACAAAAACGACCTAGGTTTTGGTAAGCGCAGCTGGAGATACTCTATGCTTGTAAAAGATGGCGTGATCGACAAAATGTTCATCGAACCAGATTTACCAGGCGACCCGTTTGAAGTATCTGACGCAGATACAATGCTTGATTACATCAACCCTAAGCAAGCTAAACCAGAGCCAGTAACTGTATTTACTAAACCTGGTTGTCCGTTCTGTTCAAAAGCTAAAGCGCTTCTTACAGAAAAAGGCTTTGCATTTGAAGAAATTGTTATGGGCTCAGGCGCATCACTAACAAGCCTTAAAGCAGTATCTGGCCGTGAAACCGTTCCACAAGTATTTATTGGCGGTAAGCACATTGGTGGCTCAGACGATTTAGAAAAATACTTTGCTTAATTAATAATTTTGCTCAATTAGGAAATATAAATAGGGGCACTGGTTGCCCCTCTTTTATAAGGAAAAAATAATGAAAGAATTGCAAACCGACGTTGTTGTTATTGGTGCGGGTACTGCTGGTTTAAGTGCTTATCGTAATGCTAAACAATTTACAAATAACGTACTTATGATCGAATCAGGCCCTTACGGCACTACCTGCGCACGAGTTGGTTGCATGCCGAGTAAATTATTAATTGCAGCTGCTGAAGCTGCGCACTCAATCACAATGGCACCTGCATTTGGTGTACACAGCTCTGCACCACGTATTAATGGTAAAGAAGTGATGGCACGCGTTAAAAGCGAACGCGACCGCTTTGCCGGATTTGTAGTAGAAGCTGTAGATGAGCTTCCAAGCGATGACAAAATTCGTGGCTATGCTAAATTTTTAGACGCAAACCGCATACAAATAGATGATCACACCATAATTACTGCTAAACGCTTTGTTATAGCAACCGGCTCACGCCCTTCATACCCTGGCGTATTTAATAATTTTGGCGACAAATTAATTATAAACGACGACGTATTTGACTGGGACGACCTTCCAGAATCAGTAGCCGTATTTGGCCCAGGTGTTATAGGCCTTGAAATTGGCCAAGCACTGCACCGTTTAGGCGTTAAAGTAAAATTATTTGGTGTTGGTGGTGCAATTGGCCCCCTTACCGACCCAGTAGTAAAAGACTACACTAACACCGTATTTGCCGAAGAATTTTTTGTTGATACCGACTCAAACGTATCCAACATGATGCAAGTAGACAACAAAGCGCAGCTTACTTACACCGACAAACAAGGTGCTAAACACACCGAACAATTTGACTACGTACTTGCCGCAACAGGGC
Source organism: Pseudoalteromonas sp. 20-MNA-CIBAN-0454 (assembly GCF_040308685.1). Lineage (NCBI taxonomy): Bacteria > Pseudomonadati > Pseudomonadota > Gammaproteobacteria > Alteromonadales > Pseudoalteromonadaceae > Pseudoalteromonas > Pseudoalteromonas sp. 20-MNA-CIBAN-0454. Next base: position 21,578 of record NZ_JBEOOB010000022.1, read on the forward strand.
GCGTACCAAACACAGATAAACTCGGCTTAGAAAACACCGGTATTGAACTTGATGAGCGCGGCGTACCTGTTGCTAATGCTAAAACAATGCAATGTGGCGATTCAAATATATTTATCGCAGGCGACGCCAGTAATATGCTGCCACTATTACACGAAGCATCCGATCAAGGCCTAATTGCAGGCCAAAATGCTGGACGCTTCCCAGATGTACAACCTGGATTACGCAGAGCAAAAATTGCCGCCGTATTTAGCGACCCGCAAATAGCCATGGTTGGCGAAAGTTATAAAGAGATCACCACTCGCTTAGGCAGCTGCGACTGTTTTGAAATAGGCGAAGTAAGCTTTGAAAACCAAGGCCGCAGCCGCGTCATGCTTAAAAACAAAGGGCACATGCGTGTTTACGCAGAGCAAGGCACAGGGTTATTTTTAGGGGCAGAGTTTATCGGCCCACAAGCCGAGCATTTAGCTCACCTACTAGCATGGGCGGTACAAAACAAAATGACCGTACCACAAATGTTAGAAATGCCTTATTACCACCCAGTGATCGAAGAAGGGCTACGCACAGCGCTGCGCGACTTAAACGCCAAACTTAAATTTGGCCCAGACATTGTAAATTCATGTATGGAATGTGGCCCAGGGGCATAAGCTTAGGGCTTACAAGGCTAAATAAAAAAGCGAGTAAATTTATTTACTCGCTTTTTTATGCTCAACTTAAAGCGAGTGAGTAACAACCAATCGATAATGCAAAACAGCGATATTAATTGATAACATACTTTTTCGTTGGGTTTCGCTTTGATCAACCCAACCTACGTAAAAATTAACCACCCATGTTACGTTTAACACGACTCGCCAGCGCGACAAAACCTGAATAAAGTTTTTAGTGGCTAAAAAGCGAGTAAGTACTTACAAGGCTATTATATTTCGGGGGGATTACCGGTGAACTCATACTCAAAGTAAAAGGCTTATGGTTCGCTGGTAAAGCCGTTATTACAAGGTATTAGCACTAGGCATTATTCATGGAGTGTAACTTAAAGCCAGAACGAGTTAGCTAAAGCTCTAAACTAAGCTTTAGCTCATATCAAACACCAAGACAAAGCCAAAAATCATCTTTAGCTATCCACTTGCCAGAATGGCAAAAAGGATCTTACTTGGAGTTCTGTAAATAACTGTACTAAAAATCATAAAATTACGATTAAAATAAAACTTAGAACTATAAAATCAAAAACTTAACTTAATAGCTTCCAATTGTGAGATCTAACTGTTTTCGAGCTTTATATCTATACTGTTTCGTTGTTATAACGAATACTTTGTTGTAACATTAAACAGCTCTTTAGCGTAGGACTTACAAGTCTAGTCGGGTGATTAGCCAGACTCCAATTTATTGAACGGTTTTGGGTTGCGAAATATGCGCAGCAATTCGGCGCCTAAACTCGTTCCTCCTTTAGACACCGAATTGCTGCGCATATTTCGCTGTCTCTAGTAAAGAGTTAAGCCCAAGAGTATTTTCACTCTTGGGCTTATTTATTTGGAATATATATGAACTTATCTAAGAAATTAGCGCTAGAATTAAAAAAAAATGAACCTGAAGTAATCGCTTTTCTTCTCAATGCGCCTAATAGATATAAAGTTTACAAAATACCAAAACGTTCGCATGGTCACCGCATCATTGCTCAACCGACTAGTGAGCTCAAAAATTACCAAAGAGCTTTTGTAAAACTCTTTAAATTCCCTTTACATAAATCAGCAACTGCTTATAGGCTTGGGAAAAGTATCAAAGAAAATGCATTAGCCCATGCAAAAAATAAATATTTATTAAAAACAGATTTAGAAAACTTCTTCAATTCAATTAATCCTGAACTATTTTGGAACTGTTTAAATAAAAGCGGCGCTAAAGCTCCACATTCTGACCCATTCGAAAAAATGCTTGTTGAAAAAATACTTTTTTGGTGCCCAAGTAAAACTAGAGAAGGGAAATTAATTTTAAGTGTTGGAGCCCCAAGCTCACCTCTAATATCTAACTTTTGTTTATATATTTTTGACTGTGCTTTATTCGATTACTGTAAAAATAAAAACATAAACTACACTCGCTATGCTGACGACCTTACATTTTCAACAAATACTAAAAATATACTCTACGATATTATTCCTATTGTACAAAAACTACTAATAGATAACTTTGATAACGCAATAAAGTTGAACCATAGTAAAACAGTATTCTCGTCAAAGGCTCATAATAGACACGTCACTGGTATAACTATAAATAATGAAGGTGATTTATCTCTAGGAAGAGAGAGAAAACGCTATATTAAACATTTAATAAACCAACATAAATATCAACAACTTGAAAGCACAGAAGAAGATCATTTAAGGGGTTTACTTTCTTTCGCTAAGCATATTGAGCCTAACTTTTTAGAAAGGTTAAAAGTAAAATATTCCAACGAAATTATAGATAGTCTTTGCGGGGCAAGAAAATGAATAGCCGAAATAAAAAAAACATCAAAGAACTGCAAAATAAATCAAAAAAAGGAGAGCTTTTTTCATCTTTCCAATTATATCAAAACTACTTACACGGCCAAGATGGAGTCGAAAGTAACCCGACAATAGCTCAAGAGTATTTTGACAACTGTATCCATTATATTGAAAAAAATAATAGTTTAGCTTCTCCTGAATTCCAGCCTACAAATAAAGTTTATTTAGACAGTTTTGAGCTTTTTGATTTCCGAGCGTTTACACATCTAAGAGGTTCTTTTGAAAATGATCTGACTGTAATTATTGGTGATAACGGTAAAGGAAAAACCTCAATCTTAAATGCTATTGCAAAAACCCTAAGTTGGGTTGCTTCTAATATACTTAGAGAAGATGGGGCTGGACAACGGGTAAGCGATTTATATGACATAAAAAAAAGCTCTAGGAATAAATACACAGATATATTAACGGATTTTAACTATGGTAATGGAGCAAAACGCATATCAGCTCGTTTATCAAGAGCAGCTTTAGGAGTGAGAAATAAAAGAGAAAGTGATATAAAACTATTAAAATACTTCGCTGATATTTTTAGAATTATTAATGACAAGCAAACTATAAATTTACCATTATTTGCCTTTTATTCAGTCGAGCGTTCACACCCAACAATAAGAAACAATAAAGAAAACACGAGCTTAAGAGAAGAAAGATTTGATGCATATACCTCATCACTAGTAGGTGCTGGTAAATTTGAGCATTTTATTGAATGGTTTATATCACTTCATAAAAAAGCTGAAAATGATGGCTCAGCTGAAATAAGTACTCTTCAAGAGCAAGTTAATGGATTGGAACACTCAATAGCTAACGGAGTTTTGTCATTAGAGCCAATATTAAGAGAAACACAAGACAAACTAGTTAAATCAATGCAAAAGTTTGCTGATGCAAAGAAAAATAAGACTTTAACTGACTCTCAACGAATGAAAATTGTCGTTGAAGCAATATGCAACATTATTCCTAGCATTAGTAACATCTGGGTTGAGACCAGTTCAGGATCAGATATAGCCATGGTTAATAATGATGGTATCAATGTTCAAGTCGAACAATTATCTGACGGACAAAGAGTTTTCTTAAGTTTAGTATCAGATATTGTTCGTCGATTAATAATGTTAAACCCTAAATTAGTAAACCCTCTAGAAGGCCTCGGCATTGTTTTAATTGATGAGGTTGAGCTACATCTGCACCCCAAATGGCAACAAAATATTGTTCCTGATTTACAAAAGTACTTTCCAAATTTGCAGTTAATAATAACAACTCATAGCCCGCTTGTTTTATCGACTATCGATAAAAGAAATATAAGATTATTCGATAGCGTTAATTTAAACGAAACGATTAATTTGGTTAAACCAAAATTTCAAACAAAAGGAGTTATAAACTCTGATGTCTTAGAGCAAATAATGGGAACATTTGCAACTCCACAAAACATAAGGGAAACCCATCTAATAAGCGACTTTGAAAGAGCCTTAAATAAGAAAATATATGAAAACAACGAAGAAGCAAAAGAATACTTTCAAATGATAATGCTTCACTTTGGAGAAGAAAGTTCTGAAATGAAAAAGTGCAAAAGTTTAATACGTATACAATCAATGAAACTTCAAGCTCAAAAAAAACTAAAGAATAAAGATTAGGCTATGAAAAAACTAGATAGACACAATGCATTAACTTGTTTAGATAAATTTATACCGGGTGTAAATAAATGGACTGATGCCCCAAAAGATCTAGTTTGGGAGGAGTTAGAAAAAATGCAACGAGGTATTTGCGCATACTGCGAATGTAGACTAAATCGCAAGCATATTGAACATTTTAAAAATAGAAAACTTCATATTCAAGAAACATTTAATTGGAATAACTTATTTGGCTCATGTGGTGATAGCTCTCAAAAGGGTGGCTGGAATAGGTGTGGAATATTTAAAGATAGTGGCGCTGTCAATTATCAAGTAAATAATCTAATAAAGCCCGATATAGATTCTCCCGATGATTACCTCTTATTCTTAACTAATGGAAAAATATCACCTCAAATTGACTTAGAAGGTCAAGCTTTATTGAAAGCAACTGAGACTATTCGAGTTTTTAATCTAAATGATGATACAAAGCTATTTAACAGCCGCAGAGTTACTTTAGAAATAATACAAGAAGAAGTAGATGCTCTTTATGAACTTTTTGATGAGTGTGATGAAAAGGTATGGCAAGAAATGCTTGATGCAGAATTAAATAATATACAAGGAGAAGAGTTCGAAACAGCATTGAGGCACGCTTGGAATTCAAATTGTCTGTATTAAAACAACAGCACACTGCTACATATGTGCTACACAGAAATTAAAAAGCGAGAAGAGAACTTCCTAACTCATTGATTTTACTGGTAGCCCCTGCAAGAATCGAACTTGCAACTGCCCCTTAGGAGGGGGCCGTTATATCCATTTAACTAAGAGGCCTAAACTGAGGCTAAAATTATAACGGCATTGTCTTTTTTGGATCAAGTGCAAACTGTGTTTAATTACTTGATAAGTAGATATCTTCTTTGTTTAAAACGTATATTGGTATAAATTTTCGGCTACTAGCAACGACTTGTTTATTATTTACGTTTATAACTCGGGTATTCACTGTAACGCCATTGGCGCGGTATATTAACGTACCACCGAGTACATGGCTTGCCATATGCTTTTTGCTGAGATTTTTTATGTCTCGTGAAAAAACAAAGTCGCCACGGCGATTTACGTTTATTGCATCACTCGTTTTAAAATCAACCACCCCATAACCAAACTTTTGTAGTTGATGAATGAGTGTTTCTGATATTTGGTTACCCAGCTGGTTGCTGTTATTTAAGGTGGCATCTAAATCAACTATGCTTGTCACCGCTATATTTATGCTCTCATCAAGCTCACTACCAGACTCTAAGGTGTCGACTAAATCAAGCGCCATTTGCTCTACATAATTAACCAAGGTTTTATGATGTTTTAACGGCATAAATTGTCGCGACGAGTCGTATTCGCTCTGCGTTTGTAGCCCTTGTGCATGCTCATAACGAGCATTCACATCAAAATGAGTGTCTGCATTATTAGTTTTAACCTGCTTATTATTACCCGCAGTAGAGCACCCTGCTAATCCTAGCAGGATAAATAATGCGGTAACGCTATTTAATTTGTAACCCATTATTGCCTCGCTCATTTACTGGCTTGTTTAAGCATAATGCCATCGGTTCTGTAGCTACTATTAAGTGCATCAACCACTGACTGAGGAATAAAGCCTTGCGCTGTTCCTACTACGGCTTTACTAGCTAAGCCAATAATACGTGCATTTACAAGCACACCACCTTGATGGCTTACTAAAGTACCGGCTAAAACATAGTTAAAGTTTTGATCTTGGTTTAGTTCAAGGTAGTCGCGGCTAAATACAAAGTCGCCGCTTGGGGTTACGCGCATATAATCGGTAGTTTTAAAGTCGATAACAGGTATGCCAAAGCTGTGTAGTTCATGCATGAAACTTTCGGCAATTTGATTTCCTAACAAACTTGCGTCGTTGTAATCATCATCTAAAAACACAAAACTTGAAACGGCCAGTGGAGTTTTTTCGTTCACATATTGTAGGTTTTCTACCATGCTTTGCATTATGCCACGCACATAATGATTAATGTTTTTACGTGATGGCGTGCTCGATTTTGAATAATTAGTATGTTGCCCTAACCCCGACTGATATACCTGATTGTCGGTCATTGGGGCTGCCACTGCACGCTCGCCATTAGCCAATTGTACTGAGTTGTTTTGATTTTTTTGTGTGGTGTCTGAGTTCATGCCTGTTAGCATTTGTGAGCACCCAAAGCCCAATGGCAAACATAATGTAAGTAATAGCTTTTTCATTTTGTGCTCCTAATTAGTATTCGCTGCGATATAAGTTATTATCGCGTTGCTGAACTTTTTCACTGCCCCACATTACATTAATCGGGATTTCGGTACTGCCAGCTGATAAAACGTGTTTATTATTAATATTAACCAATCGGGCATTAACAATGTAAGCATGTTGCTGGCGCGTAACTGTGCCGGTAATAATTAAGTCAATATTCTGACGTTCGCGCAGTTTAGTTATATCTCTGCTAAGCGCGCTGTCGGCGTTAGATGCTAAATTTATATTATTACTTAAACGGTACTCAACGGTGTTATATCCCAATTGAGTGAATTGTGTTAGCAGGCTTTCTTGAATTTGCTGGCTTAAACCTTCAGCTTGGCCGCTGGGAAGCTTTGAATCTAGCGCGTTTGCGTAATAAAAGCTGCTTACCCCAATGCGAGAGTTACCGCTTAAAGGCCCTTTAAAGTGACTAAGCTGATAAGTTAAGTTATTTACGTAGTCGTTAACCGTATAAGGTGCCATGGTTGCTATACGCGCAGGCGTGCTCACACTTGGCTCAGGCTGTGGTGTTAAGCTACATGCTGCTAAGTTTACTAATAATAACGGTAATAAAAGGCGCATAGTTGCCATCCTCAAAAAACATGACAATAACAAAGCAATTACTATGCCTATTTATAATTTTAATGGTTGTTCTGTATAATTACTAACAATACAACCCACTTGATGCTGCTTTAGTATATCGCAATCTGCCGTTGCATTTTTTTGAAGTTTATAAGCGCCAATTTTTAAGCGATAAAAAGTAACCCCTTTAACCTTTGCGGTTTCTACGTTGGCAATAAATGGGCTTGCTAATAGTTTTGTAGCCTTAGATTTCACTTCATTATAACTTTGGGTTAATCGTATCCAATCGGTAACCGATGCGACCTGCAGGGCAAACAATGGCTGTATTACTTTAGGTTGTACGGTTGCTTTGGCTTGCACATTAACAGCCTCTTCTGACGCTGTAGTGTCTTGATTTAGGTTGCTCCCCTCTTGCTTTAGATTACTTTGTGTTGTCGACTCTCGTTGCGCTACTTCATTTAATTGGCTAATAAGTAACTTTAAATCGTGTTCAATAACAAGCAAACGTCTAACGCCTGCTTTGGCTTGTTGCCATTGTTGAGATGATGCTCTTAATTGCGCTAATTCTTCTGCCGAAATAGTAACCTCATTACTAACCTTATTTGTGGTAGTAACATTGTGTTGAGCCTCTTTAACTTTACTACTGCATCCACAAAGTACAATTAGGCTAATACTTAACAATCTCATTAGCTGTTGTTTTATCATATTATTTGCCTTTTAAATTTTTACTTGGCTATTAAATTAGCATTGAACTTACAAACTGCATTGCTGGGTTTTAACTGCTGTATTAATTTTAGCTCGACTTATAGGTATGTGTTAGCACACAGGTAAATTGAGTTTCAACGTTATAACTAATCAGCTTTAAATACCTAAAACATACTTCGCTAAATTTTTTGGGTGTAATTGCCCACAAAACAAGCTACTTGCTGCTGTATTAAGGTTTTACAATCGCTTTGTGCTGCAGCTTTATTTTTATAAGAGCCTAGCTTTAATCGATACAAAGTAACTTTGTTAGCTACTACAGGCTCGATATTAACGACTGTTTTAGTATGTATTATGTTTGGGGCTTTTAACTTTAATTGCGCTAATGCGCTATGAAGTGCGGGCTCATTTTTAAAAGCACCGACTTGTATAGAAAATAATGCTGGGGATTTATCTAACCGAGTATTTAAATTAAATATTGTTTCTTTAGGTTCGCTTAAGGGGGGTTCTGACTGCTCTATTTGTTGCGTAAGAGTGGCTGTTAGCTGCGTTAATTTGTGTTCTAGCTGGCTTATTTTGTCAACATTAGTTTGAGCATTTTTCCACTGCTTTGCAGAGTCTTGTAGTAAAACTAAATCTGCTTTTTTAATAAGTATACTTTGCGGCGCATTTACTGCGCCTTGTTTTACAAGCGGTTCTGCGCTTTCATTTTGCTTAGTTGTATTGCATGCACTTATAACTAATGACAATCCTAGTATTAGTGTAATGCGCTTAAAGTTCCATTTTAAAAGCATTAGGGTTATTAACCTTTTTTGTTTATTTTTTTATAATTAATTTATAAAAAAGCAGCTTAGGTAAGCTGCATATTCTATTGATAAATAAAGCATAAGCAACTTTATATTTAAAGCTAGTTGGTATAATTACAGCTTTACCGGTTTATCTGTGTAGTTACTTACTATGCAGTCGAGTTTATAAAGTTTAAATACGTTGCAATCGGCTTGGGCATTTTTAAAGTTTTGATACACGCCTAACTTTAATCGATAGTAGGTTTTATTATTAACATTTGCTGTTTCAACATTGGTGCGAATTTTATCTCTAAATAACGGCGCAGCTTGCTCATTGAGTTCTTGCCATGCTTTAACTAAGTCTTTTTCGGAATCGAGCGACGCAACTTGCAATGCAAAAACGTGCTTTGGGGTGTTTAATTTTACCGTTGGCTTTGTATTATAAGCTGGTTTAATTGCTTGCTGAGCTTTACTTGAGTAGCGTTGTTTGCGCGTGGGGCGATTATATTGGTTGTGATTTTTTTGATTAGACTGCGCAATTGCTTTGCTATTTATAATATCTATATGGTTTACCAAATAGGTAATATCTTTTTCTAGCTTTAAAAGTCGTTCAATCCCAGAGCGGGCTTGCTGCCATTGCATTGCAGCATCTTTTAATTGCGCCAGCTCTAATGCAGTAATAGACACATATTCAGGCGAGTCGTTTATTGGCTCTGCTAATAGCGTTTTGTTGGGCGCAGTTGCACAAGCAGTGCTAAACAAGAGTATAAGCAAACTCAATATTAAAGTATTATTTTTTTTATATTTAAACATGCATTCGCTGCCCTGAAAGTAGTGTAAGTACACTTACATTTCAGTTAAACATTCTTATAAGTAAGCGTTTAACTTTATTAATTGTGCTTGGATATATAACCGGGTTTATTTTATACAAATGATTACTGAAGCAATTAATGTACTTTTTAGCTTAGTAGTCAACAGACCAAACAGCAATTAACACAAATGTTACATTATATTTTACAGCGTGTCTGCAGTTATAATGTTTTTATCGCCAAATACTACGATATTAACGACTATAAAACAAAAAAGACGCCATATAGGCGTCTTTTAGTTACTTTTATAAAAAGTAGGTATGTTAAATTAATGTTTTAATAAACGCTTTTAACTCGTCAGCAAATTCTTCACGACGCAGTGCAAACTCAATAGTTGCTTTAAGATAACCAATTTTACTACCACAATCGTGGCTGCGCCCTTTAATTGCATATGCATCAACAGTTTCGTGTTGCATTAGCATGGCAATAGCGTCTGTAAGCTGAATTTCGTTACCAGCACCTTGCGGTGTTTTAGCGAGTAATGGCCAAATATTTTTACTTAATACATAGCGCCCTACTACTGCAAGATTTGATGGTGCTTCGTTAACTGGTGGCTTTTCTACCATGTTATGAATTGGCGAACTTTCGCCTTGTTTTAGCTCAACACTGCCTAAGTCAACAACACCAAATTGATCAACTTCAGCCATTGGAACTGGCTCTACCATTATTTGGCTATGTTGAGTTTGCTCAAAGCGGCTGATCATTTCGGCCAAGTTATCTTTACTAAGATCGCTTTCCATATCATCAATTATTACATCGGGTAAAATAACCACAAATGGTTCGTTACCTATAATTGGCGCTGCACAGTTAATTGCATGCCCTAGGCCTTTGGCCTCGCCTTGGCGTACTTGAATAATGGTTACATCTTTAGGACAAATAGACTGTATTTCGGCAAGTAGCTGTCGTTTTACTCGTTTTTCTAGTGTGGCTTCAAGCTCAAAACTGGTGTCGAAGTGGTTTTCGATTGAGTTTTTACTTGAATGCGTTACCAGTACTATTTCTTTAATACCTGCGGCAACGGCTTCGTTAACTACGTACTGAATTAGTGGACGGTCAACAACCGGCAGCATTTCTTTTGGAATTGCTTTGGTGGCTGGTAACATGCGTGTTCCGAGGCCCGCTACGGGGATCACTGCTTTCATGGTGTTTTCCTTAATCTGTTTTGTTATACCGAAAATGGGTATTGAATAGCTTCGTGACACTCATAACCTGTCACTTCAAAGTCATCGCGTGTTACCCAGGTTTCTATATCGTTTAGTGATTTAATGTTTGGATTAATTTTTAACTGCGGCGATGCAAATGGCTCGCGTTTTAACTGCACATCGCGCATTAGCTCAAGCTGGTTTTCATAAATATGCGCGTTGGTAATTTTATGATACGCCTTACCCGCTTTATGCCCAGTAATTTGCGCCACTAATGCCAGTAATACAAAACACTGAATTTGATTAAAATTAAGCCCTAGCGGTACGTCGCAGCTACGCTGAATTGACGTTAAATAAAGTGTGTCACCTAATAATGAAAACGTGTGCGTGTGCATGCACGGGCGTAAACAGCCAAGCTCAAATTCGCCTGGGTTATAAAAACTAATTATTTCACCGCGATCGTCTATACCATTTTTTAAGTTATTAATTACTTTTGCTAGTTGGTCTAGCGTTGAGCCATCTGGGCGCTGCCAAGCACGCCCTTGTACGCCATAAACACGCCCCATGTCGTCCTCACCTTTACGGTGCGGATTATTAAGCCAAGCGCTATTTTCGTTTGCGTTTGCATCCCAGGTTTTACAGCCTATTTCGCGAAACTGTGCCGCGCTATCGTAGCCACGCAAGTAACCGAGTAATTCGGCAATAGCTGCTTTGTAATAGCTTTTACGTGTGGTGATCATAGGAAACTGATTATTCGCCACATCGTACTCTAAATCGGCGTTGATCACGGTTAAACAGCGTGTGCCCGTACGTTTGTTTTCTACCCACTGGCCTTCATCAACAATACGCTGACATAATTGTAAATATTGTTTCATGGTATTTATTCTAACCCTTTACCGCTGTTTTTTGTGGTGCTTGCTTATAAGCCCAAATTAATAAGCCTAACCCGCCTACTATCATAGGCAGCGAGAGTATTTGCCCCATCGAGATAAAGTCGGCAAATAAACCCAGCTGTGCATCTGGTTGGCGAAAGTACTCAATACAAAATCTAAATGTGCCGTAACCTAGTAAAAATACACCCGCTACACTACCAGCAGGGCGAGGCTTTTTAATAAACCACTGTAAAATTAAAAATAATACTAAGCCTTCAAAAAATGCTTCGTATAGCTGCGATGGATGGCGTGCTAACGGCCCGCCGGTTGGAAATACCATAGCCCATGGTACATCGCTTACTCGACCCCAAAGCTCACCATTTATAAAGTTACCTATACGTCCAGCTAATAAACCTACCGGTACAAGCGGTGCAACAAAGTCGCCTACTTGCAGTATTGACTTTTTACGTGTCCAAGCAAAAATAACAACCGCGGTTATCACTCCTAAGGTGCCACCATGAAACGACATTCCACCTTGATCTATCCTGAACAAATATAGGGGGTTTTCTATAAAATAGCTAAATTGATAAAATAATACATAACCAATACGCCCACCAAGAATTACCCCTAGCATGCCGTAAAATAGGAAGTCGCCTACTTGGTCTTTAGTCCAACCTGAATTTGGTTTTGCCGCTTGGCGATTTGCAAACCACATTGCAAATGCAAAACCTATTAAATACATTAATCCGTACCAACGTACGCTCAGTGGCCCGACAGAAAATATGATCGGATCGATTACAGGAAATTCCAGTGCCATAAAAATAAACCTTTAGCTAAAAACCATTTTAATTGCGATGATAACAAGTAACACCGCGAAAACTTTCTTTATTGTATTAACCGGTAAATAGTGGGTTGCTTTAGCGCCAATAGGCGCTATAAACCACGAGGTAATTACAATCCCAAATAATGCGGGTAAGTATACAAACCCTGCAAAACCGTGTTCTAAATCGGTAACCTGCCATCCGGCACTGATATAACCAATAGAGCCAAAAAAGGCGATAACAATTCCGCATGCTGCAGCGCAGCCTATGGCCTTTTTAATATCAACCGAAAAATAATGCAGTAAAGGCACTATTAGTGCGCCACCACCTATACCTATTAATCCAGATAGTGCCCCCATAATGGCGCATAAGCTGCCTAGAATAGGACCCGACGGTAAAGGTTTTTCTGACAAAGGTTTATTGCGAGCTGATAACACCATTCTTAAAGCAATAAATACCACGCTTACAGCAAATACTGTGCGTAATATTTGCTCGGGTATTAAGCTTGCAGCAAAGCCACTAATTAGCGCGCCAACAGCTACGCCCGACATAACCCAAGGTGCAATAACCCAAGGCACGTTATCATTTTTATGATGAGCCAGCGCTGAAGATGTAGAGGTAAACAAAATAGAAGCAAGCGATGTTGCAATGGCAATAACTAATACGTTTTCAACAGCAGTTACATTAAAAGCGAGTAATAAGGCACTTAATACGGGAACAATAATTAAGCCACCACCAATTCCGAGTAATCCGGCTAAAAATCCGACAACACAGCCTAGTAGCGCGCAACTTGCAACCAATAATCCTAGATCATACATAGTTATCCCATATACCTTTTATTATGCGCGTATCTTAATGGATTCTGATTACAGTTAACACGAGAATTTATTTTGGGGTGTAAAATAAGTTGCCTAACTCATGCTCTATCATAAAGCTGCGAGTTAAACGCAATACTTGCTTAGCCGACGATTGCGCTAAGCACTCTTTAAGTAATGCTTCCATTTCGCTGACATGTAAGCGCCTAAGCACCCATTTAACTTTATTTAATGATGATAAGTTCATACTTAAACGACGATATCCCATGGCAATAAGTAATATTGCGCCTTCAGGATCGCCGCCAAGCTCGCCGCATAAACTAAACGGTAGCTCGTATTGCTGGCACTCACGAGCCACTTTATTTAATACTCTGAGCACTGCAGGGTGATACGGGTTAAACAGTTCTGCAACCCGCGCGTTTGATCTGTCTACAGCGAGCAGGTATTGCGTTAAATCGTTACTGCCCACTGAGCAAAAATCGACTTTTTTAGACCAGTCTGCCAGCATAAATACACTCGACGGTACTTCAAGCATAATACCTATATCGGGTCGTTCAATTGTTTGCTCTGGGTATTGCTCGTTAAGCTCAAAATACGCTTGCTCAAAAAGAGCTAATGATTCGTCTACTTCTTCTGTACCACTTATCATCGGCAGCATTATTTTTAAATTACCTAAGCCTATATTTGCTTTAAGCATGGCTTTGAGCTGATCTAAAAATAGCTCAGGGTGATCTAAACTAATACGAATACCGCGCCAACCTAAAAAGGGATTTTCTTCGGTAATATTAAAATAATCGAGAACTTTATCGCCACCAATATCTAACGTTCGCATTACTACCGGATTAGGGTAATAACTATTAAGTACTTCTCGGTACCAGGTTTCTTGCTCTGATTGCGATGGAAACTGCCCTTTTTGCATAAACCAGGCTTCGGTGCGGTACAAGCCAACGCCGTCACAAATATGGGCACTGTTTTGCTGCGTGTTTAACTCCAGCCCCGCATTGAGTAGTAAACTTATGTGTTCACCATCAAGGGTGACCGCTGTAAAGTTTTGCTCGGCTAAAAAACGATTATTAAGTAAGTTGTCTTGGTGTTGTAATTCTGTGTATTCATCAATTAGCATTTGCGATGGGGAAATATATAACCGCCCCGAAAACGCATCCAAAATCATTGGTTTACTATTTAATTGCAGTAATGGAATATCTTCGATGCCCCAAATAGCAGGCACGCCCATAGCACGGGTTAATATTGACGCATGACTGTTTGCCGAGCCATTTATGCTCACCACCCCCACTAAGCGATCGTTAGGCACCTCAGCCAGCATGGCTGGAGTAAGTGTATGCGCTATAAGTATGGTATTGGGTGGATAATCTTTTATTGCGAATTCGGTATTAACAAGGTGGTGCAACACTCGCAGGCCAATGTCTTTAACATCAACCGCGCGCTCTTTTATGTATGGGTCTTGCATGGCATTAAACTGAGCGATTAAACGCTCAATTACTATTTTTAAGGCGCTTTTTGCACACCAACCTTGTTGCAACTCCATCTCAACGTTATGACCTAAGCTTTTAGCATCGAGTAATTGCTGATAAACATCAAAAACAGCCAAAGCCTCATGGGGAATAGAATCACTTAGTGTCATTGATAGTGTATTAAATTCTTTTCGGGTTGCCGCTACGGCTTGGGTAAATAAGCGTCGTTGCTCATTTACATCGCCTTCTTTTTCAAGCTCAATTGATTTAAAGTTAACTTTAGGAATAACTACAAATGCATGGCCAATACTAATACCCGGAGCACTCGACACCCCTTTTAATACCGAGGTTTGATGAGAAGACTCATCTTGACGCAATACTTCTTTTATTTCAGCATGCGCTAATTGTGAGGCAAGTTGCGCCGACAAAGTAATTAAAAACGATTCTTCATCTTGGCTAAATACACGTGCCATTTTTTGTTGTACTACAATAACGCCCAGTACTTTTTTTTGATGCACCACAGGCACAGACAAAAATGCATTATAGCCTTCTTCGTTAACTTCTGGGGAGAGCTTAAAGCGGGGATGAGATTTGGCAAAGGCAATATTAATTGCCTCCTCGCGCTGTGCCACCAGCCCTACTAGGCCTTCAGTAAAGCCAATTCTAAACTTACCCACCGCATCGGGGTTTAACCCTTCGGTGGCCATAAGTACAAAGTTATCTTGGCTGTAGTCAGCAAAATAAATAGAGCAGCACTGGGTTTGCATGGCTTCTTTAACCATTGTCACAAAGCACGCTAAAGCACTGTCTAAATTCGCTTGTTGCGAAACCGACTCTGCAATAGACCTAAGTGTTGCCAGCATGTCCTGCTCCTTTAATTTACTAAACTAACTACCTTTTATTTCGCCAATGATCTTTTTGCTGTTCGCGTTTATTAAAAGGCATAGCAAAAGGAGCAAACTCTTTCATTACACGCCGATAAACATCGCGTTTAAACGACACCACCTGCCTTACCGGATACCAATAACTTACCCAGCGCCAATCATCAAATTCAGGATGATGGGTTTTAAGTAAATTTACGTCCTCATCTTTACAGCGTAGTTTTAGTAAAAACCATTTTTGTTTTTGCCCAATACATACCGGACTTGAGTCTCGGCGTATTAATCGTTTGGGTAACTTATAGCGTAACCAATGTTTAGAACTTGCGACTATCTCTACATCTTCTGGTCGCAAGCCTACTTCTTCGTGTAATTCGCGGTACATGGTTTGTTCTGGCGTTTCACCATCGTCAACACCGCCTTGGGGAAATTGCCAAGAATGTTGACCATAACGTCTAGCCCAAAACACTTGTCCTTGGTTATTGCAAATTACAATTCCGACATTGGCACGAAAACCTTCGGCATCAATCACCTTAGTGCCTCATTTGTAAGTCGATTTTTAATGATTGTTCCACATTACCTGCTTTACGGCAAACAATATTGGAATATTTACTGTGGTTACTCACAGCTTGTGCATAACTTTTATAAAACACGCTCATTTAGCAAACAAATCCACAATATAAGATCGCAAAACTGGATTTCTCCACAGATTCTGTGGATAAACATGTTTATATATGTGTACTCATTCAAACAACCTTAGTGTCACTTAATGAAAACTGAACAGTTTATTTTTAAATTTTATTATAATTCATGGGCTTATATTTATTTAACTGTTTATTAAAGTGTGTAAAATTGCACCAAACCCAAGGTGCACAAAAAACACTCAAAGGCAAAGATATCCACGGCTGGACTGATTTGCTATCATGGCGATGGTATTTATTCAACTTAAATAAACAGTATGCGACCTATAAAACCACATTCAATTAATGACTTAATGCAGCGTGTTAATAATATTGCTGGGCTTACCCTTGGCCAATTAGCCAATGAGTATAACTTTAAAACGCCTGACGATTTACTCCGTGAAAAAGGCTGGACGGGGCAATTAATTGAATATGTATTAGGCGCAACTGCTGGCTCAAAACCACTGCCCGATTTTGAAGATTTAGGCATAGAGCTAAAAACATTGCCAATTTCTTATAAAGGCAAGCCGCTAGAAACCACCTTTGTATCGGTAACCCCACTCATTAACGTTACTGGCATGACCTGGCACGCAAGCAGCGTGCGTAAAAAACTAAACCATGTACTTTGGTTGCCTATACTAAGTGAGCGCGACATAGCCCCGTTTGATAGAACCATAGGCAGCGGCTTTTTATGGCAACCCACACCTGAGCAAGACGCTTTATTGCAACGCGATTGGGAAGAACAAATGGAGCTTATTGCGCTAGGGCGTATTGATGAAATATCGGGGCATTTAGGTGACGCAATTCAAATTCGCCCTAAAGCCGCGCACAGTAAAATAGTAACCGATGCTATTGGCCCTAATGGTAAAATTATTAAAACCCTGCCCCGTGGTTTTTATTTAAAAACCAGCTTTACCGGCGAAATTTTAAAACAGCAGTTTCAACTTTAATTTGTACAAATAGAAGTAAATTAGGGCGGCATAAAATTAAACTTGAGGCGACAACTAACTTGAAAAACTCCGATATTCACTTAAAGTCTTTTCACACTACTTTTAACATATTTAAACTAAAAAGAGAGATAGAAAACCCCACCTAAAAATCGTATTTAAACTGTTACTGACAGTTATCTCACTTCTGATTTTCTGGTTACTGTTTTACTTTTTTTACCTAGGCAAAAAAAATCCCCACCAAAGTGAGGATTTATAAGCTTAAACATCATATTCTAATTAAAGAATTACTGACCTTTAACTTCTTTTAAACCGTTGTACGGTGCTTTATCGCCTAATTGCTCTTCAATACGAAGCAATTGGTTGTACTTAGCAACACGATCAGAGCGGCTTAATGAACCTGTTTTAATTTGACCTGCGGCTGTACCTACTGCTAAATCTGCAATGGTTGAATCTTCTGTTTCGCCTGAGCGATGAGAAATAACAACTGTAAAACCAGCATCTTTAGCCATTTTAATTGCAGCTAATGTCTCAGTTAAAGAACCAATTTGGTTAAACTTTATTAAGATTGAGTTAGCAATACCGTTGTCGATACCACGCTTTAAAATCTTAGTATTGGTTACAAACAAATCGTCACCCACTAATTGGATTTTATCACCCATTAGTTTAGTTTGGTGTGCAAAGCCATCCCAGTCAGACTCATCAAGGCCATCTTCGATAGACACGATTGGGTACTGCTGAGTTAAATCTTGTAAGAAGAAGTTAAACTCTTCAGAAGTGAACTTTTTGCCTTCACCTTTAAGATTGTAAATATTTGCTTCTTTGTCGTAAAACTCAGAGGCTGCACAATCAAGCGCTAATGTAATGTCTTTACCTAGCTCGTAGCCTGCATTTGCAACAGCTACTTTAATTGCAGCTAGTGCCGCTTCGTTAGATGCAAGGTTTGGTGCAAAACCACCTTCGTCACCTACCGCTGTTGAGTGACCGTCTGCTTTAAGTACTTTAGCTAGGCTGTGAAATATTTCTGCGCCCATGCGTAGAGCTTCACGGAAGTTTTTAGCGCCAATTGGTTGGATCATAAACTCTTGAATATCTACAGAGTTATCTGCATGTTCGCCACCATTGATAATGTTCATCATTGGTAATGGCATAGAGTAAACACCCGGTGTACCGTTTAAGTCAGCAATATGCTCATAAAGCTCAACTTTTTTAGATTGTGCAGCAGCTTTAGCCGTTGCTAGCGATACTGCTAAAATTGCGTTAGCACCTAATTTTTCTTTATTTTCGGTACCATCTAAATCTAGCATTACTTGATCAACAGTGCTTTGCTCAAGTGCATTTTGGCCTGCTAAAGCGGTTGCGATTTCATTATTAATAAAACCAACTGCTTTTAATACGCCTTTACCTAAATAACGAGATTTATCACCATCGCGTAATTCTAATGCTTCGCGAGTCCCTGTAGATGCGCCAGACGGCGCCGCAGCACGGCCCCATGAACCATCAGCTAAATGTACATCAGCTTCAACAGTTGGGTTACCACGCGAATCCATAATTTCGCGACCAATTACTTTTACGATTACTGACATCTTGATTCCTCTATATTCCCAAAATGGTGAATTACTGCCAACTTAATTTAAACTAATTTGGTTGGCATTTAAAACAAATAAGCCGTGCAATATGCACGGCCTATTAATATTACGAAGACGCTTTTTGGTGGATGTGAGCCGCAGCTACAAACCCTTCAAACAGCGGGTGACCATCGCGTGGTGTTGAAGTGAATTCCGGGTGGAATTGCGCTGCAATAAACCAAGGGTGATCTTTATTTTCAATAATTTCTACTAGCTTTTTATCTTCCGATAAACCAGTAAAGCTTAAACCAGCTTTTTCTAGCTGCTCTACAAAGTTATTATTAACTTCGTAACGATGACGATGACGTTCTACTATTTCATCGCTACCGTATACTGCATGCACTTTAGAACCCGGTGTTAAATGACATTTTTGTGCGCCTAAACGCATAGTGCCACCTAAGTCTGATTTTTCATCACGCTGCTCTACTTTACCTTCAGCATCTAGCCATTCGGTAATTAAGCCAACCACAGGGCTTGCAGATTGCGCGTTAAACTCAGTTGAGTTTGCATCAGTAAGGCCGGCTACGTTACGAGCGTATTCAATTAGCGCTACTTGCATACCTAAACAAATACCTAAGTAAGGCACTTTGTTTTCACGCGCGTATTTAGCCGCTAATATTTTACCTTCAACGCCACGACTACCAAAACCACCAGGTACTAAAATAGCATCTAAGCGCGTTAGTGAATCAACGCCTTTGGTTTCTAAGTCTTGTGAGTCGATGTACTGAATATTTACCGTTAAACGATTTTTCAGACCGGCATGTTTTAATGCTTCGTTTACAGATTTATAAGCATCTGGTAATTCAGTATATTTGCCTACCATACCAATAGTTACTTCACCTGTAGGGTTAGACTCTTGATAAAGTACTTGTTCCCATTCAACTAAATCAGCTTCAGGAGCTTCTAAATGAAAACGACGACATACAAAGTAATCTAAATCTTGCGACTTTAATAACGCAGGAATTTTATAAATACTGTCTACGTCTGGTAGTGATATAACCGCTTTTTCTTCTACGTTAGTAAACAATGCAATTTTTGCACGTTCGTTATTTGGTAGTTTGCGGTCTGAACGACAAATAAGAATGTCTGGCTGAATACCAATTGAGCGCAGTTCTTTAACCGAATGTTGCGTTGGTTTAGTTTTCACTTCGCCTGCAGGGCCTAAAAATGGCACTAGCGTTAAGTGAATAAATAGCGCGCGCTCACGGCCAATTTCAGTACCCATTTGACGAATTGCTTCTAAAAATGGTTGTGACTCTATGTCACCCACTGTGCCGCCAATTTCAACGATTGCTATATCATGGCCTTCAGCGCCAGAATAAACACGTTGCTTAATATCGTTAGTAATGTGTGGAATTACCTGAATTGTTGCTCCAAGGTACTCGCCACGTCGCTCACGACGTAATACATCTTCGTATACACGCCCTTGTGTGAAGTTATTACGACTCGTCATTTTGGTGCGAATAAAACGCTCATAGTGACCTAAGTCTAGATCGGTCTCTGCGCCGTCTTCAGTAACGTATACTTCACCATGTTGAATTGGGCTCATTGTGCCTGGATCAACGTTGATGTAAGGATCCAGCTTTAAGATAGTAACATTAATACCACGGGCCTCTAAAATAGCTGCCAATGATGCTGCTGCAATACCTTTACCCAACGAAGAAACAACCCCGCCGGTAACGAAGATAAATTTTGTACTCATGCGAACCCTAGAATATCAGGAATTAAAAGGAATATAATACCCAAACAAGTGATTTTGGAATATAAACAGGACGGGGAGAAATTGTACCAAAGCATAGCCAATCAATCCAGCTAAAATTAGAAATTGTAAGCACAAAAAACAGCCATAATTTTACTACACACTATTTGACTTTTTTGATCTCATCCCATGCTGCATCCATCTCATCAAGCGTGGCCGACTCTAAACATTTTCCTTGGGCATTTAAATAAGCTTGTACTTTTTCAAAGCGAGTTGAAAACTTGTCGCTGGCGCTACGTAGTAATTGCTCTGGGTCGCGCTTTACATGGCGCGCAACGTTTACTGTAGCAAACAGTAAATCGCCCAGCTCTTCTGCACTGTGATCTGAATACGGATTGTGAGCGAGTGCTTCTTTTACTTCGTCTACTTCTTCGCTCACTTTATCCAATGCACCATGGTAACTTGGCCAATCAAAACCAAGAGCAGCCACGCGCTGCTGAATTTTTTTAGCTTTACTTAAGCTTGGCATATTAACGGGAATATCTTGCCACAGCGAAGGCGTAGCATCTGCGCTTTTGGCGCTGCGCTCTTGTGCCTTAATTGCTTGCCACTGCGCAGCAAGCTCATCATCGCTTAGCGCTGTTTGCTGGTCGAACACATGAGGATGGCGGCGCGTAAGTTTAGCGTTTAATTGTGTCACTATATCGTTAAAATCAAATAACTTTTGCTCATTAGCAAGTTGAGCATAAAACACAATTTGAAAGAGTAAATCGCCAAGTTCATTTTTAAGCTCACCTAAATTGCCCGATTCAATGCAATCGGCCACTTCAAATGCTTCCTCAATAGTGTGTGGCACTATTGAGCTAAAAGTTTGCTTACGATCCCAGGGGCAACCAAGCTCAGGATCTCTTAGCGTTTTCATTATATTTAGTAGTTGCGCAAGCGCGGCGTTATCTGTCATATTTATTGCCCTCGCTTTGCACTGTGTACACCTTCAATTTGGTGTAACTTAGAAAGCACTCTATTAGTACCCGACAGATCGTGTACCTCTATTTGCATGGTAAATATAGCAATTTGATTATCATCAACGGTATTTACATTCATATTTAGCACATTCACTTTTTCGTTGGCTAACACTACACTTATGTCGCGAATTAAACCTGAGCGGTCGCTGGCCTCTATTCTAATACTTAGCGCATAGGAGTTATGAATATCGTCTGACCAGCTTACAGAAATAACCCGCTCTGGGTGCTGAGTTTTTAAATTATTAAACGAGTCGCAATCATCACGATGTACACCAATACCACGCCCTTGCGTTATATAGCCAATAATTTCATCCCCCGGAACCGGACGACAACATTTAGCAACATGACTCATTAAGCTACCTACGCCATCAACCACAATACCGTTATTATCGCCGGTTACTTTTGTTGGGTTTTTAAAACGTATTACCGGCTCGTCTTCGGGGCGATCGGTAACAAAGTTAAGCATTTGATTAAGGCGAATATCACCTGCGCCAATGGCGACCATTAAATCGTCGAGCTCTTTAAAGTTAAAACGCTTAATAGCGGGTGCTAAGTCTCTATAATTTAAATCGAGTTTTTGCAGTTCGTTATCGAGTATTTCTTTACCGGCACTAAGATTTTTGTCGCGATCGAGCTGTTTAAACCAATGGTGTATTTTGGCTCTAGCACGCGATGACTTTATATAGCCTAATGATGGGTTTAACCAATCGCGGCTGGGGTTTGGCTGTTTTTGGGTAAGAATTTCTACCTGATCGCCGGTGCTTAACTGATGGGTAAATGGCACAATTTTGCCAAATACTTTAGCGCCAATACAACGATGCCCCACATTAGAGTGAATATAATAAGCAAAATCTAATGGTGTTGCCCCCAGTGGTAAATCAAAAATATCGCCTCGTGGGGTAAATACGTATACGCGGTCTTCTACCACTTGATTTTTAAGCTCTTGTGCTAGGTCGCTGCCATCAACCACTTCTTCTTGCCATTGTAATAGTTTACGCAGCCAGCTAATTTTTTGCTCATAACCTGAGCCTCGCCCTGGCAATGCGCCTTCTTTATACATCCAATGCGCAGCAACACCCAGCTCGGCATCTTGGTGCATATCGCTGGTGCGAATTTGAATCTCTACCGTTTTGCCTTCGGGGCCAAATACCACGGTATGAATAGACTGATAGCCATTTTGCTTAGGTGTGGCAACGTAGTCGTCAAACTCTTTATGCAAATGACGCCAGTTAGTGTGCACTATGCCCAGCGCGCCGTAACAATCTTGCAGGCGCTGCACCACAATACGCATTGCGCGAATATCAAACAGTTGATCAAACTCGTAGTTTTTTTGCGCCATTTTTTTATAAATGCTGTAAATATGCTTTGGCCGCCCGTAAACCTCTGCTTCTATGCCCGCCTCGCTTAAGCGGCTTTTAACTTGCGCTACCATGTCTTCCATGTAGGCTTCACGCGCTAGGCGTTTGTCATCAAGCTGTTTGGCAATGTTTTTATAAATATTGGGGTGCAAATACCTAAACGATAAGTCTTCAAGCTCCCACTTTAATTGCCCTATACCTAAGCGGTTTGCCAGTGGAGCAAAAATGTCGGCGGTTTCTTTGGCGGCAATAACACGGTCTTCTTCTGCGGCATTTTTAACATTGCGTAAATGACATACTTGCTCTGCTAACTTAATAACAACCGCGCGCACATCCTCTACCATAGCAAGTAACATACGGCGAATATTATCAACCTGTACCGTGCCTTTGCCTTGGTGCGCCAAAGTGCTAATAGTAGCCATTTGTGCGACCCCGTTTAGCAATACCGCAATACTGCTACCTAGCTGCTCTTCAACAGTTTCAAGGGTGACTAAGTTATTTATAAAATACGGCGTTAAATAAGCAGTAGCTAATGAGTCTGCATCAAGATTAAGCTCGGCTAAAATTTCGACCATTTCAATAGCTGTGCTTTGTCGGGTGGTATTGTCGCACGCTAAACAAAGTGCCTGTGCTTTATTAAGCAACTCTACTTTTTCTGCCGACAGAGCAAGTAACTTTAAGCGACTAGCAAAGTCCCCGGTTTCATCCTGTTGATGTGATTGACGTGTAGCTACCATAATGCGCTTTACCTCCGTTGAAATAACGCCATAGTTTCAATATGCCCGGTGTGTGGAAACATATTCATTAGCCCAATTTTATGCAGTTCAAAGCCTGCATGCGAAATAATAGCGCTGTCACGGGCTAAAGTAACAGGGTCGCATGAGACGTATAAAATAGTTTTAAACTGCTTTAAAGGAAGTTGTTCTAATACCGTTATTGCCCCAGTACGTGAGGGGTCTAACACCAGTACATCTAAATTTTTATTAAACCACGAAGCCGTTTCAATTTTATTTGTTAAATCAAAGCAATTAAATTGAGTATTAGTGATTAAGTTAGTGTGCGCATTTTGCGTTGCCATTGCAACCGCTGAAGCAACCCCTTCTATACCAATTACTGTTTTTGCTTGTTTTGCCAGCACTAGTGAAAAGTTACCAATACCACAAAATAAATCTAATACGTTTTCGTCGCCTTTTAGTGCCAGCCAATTTTGTGCTTGTTTAAGCATTGCTTGATTAACGCTAGCATTAACTTGGATAAAGTTATTTAAGCCAAATTCAAACTTTAACCCTAACTCTTCAAGTGCATAAAATGGCATGGCTAAATGTGAGTGTTCAATCACTTCACTTTCGCTTTGCCACACTAATTGCCATTGTTGCTCAGCGGCACTTTGTGCTACCAGTGCTTTTATACTCTCTGAAATAGGTTTTGTGTGGCGAATAATAACAAAGTTTTGCTCATCGCCTTGGCACAATTGCAAGTGAGATACACTGTGCAATGCCTTGTGTTGATTAATTAAGTTATCAAATACAGTAAATACATTTGCAAATACTTCACTTAGTACTGGGCACTCATTAATACTAATAATACTTTTAGAGCCACTTGCTCTATAGCCTACATGCATTTTTTTTGCTTTTTTATCATACATTACCGCTAAACGAGCACTTCGTCTGTAATGAGTGGCTTTACTTAATAAGGGGGCTTGCCAGTTTAATTCATCAAGCTTGGCAAACTTTTCAAATAATTTGCTCACCGCTATTTGCTTTTCGACTACCTGTTGGCCGCTATCTAAATGCTGCAACTGACACCCACCACATTGATTATAATGCTCACAAAATGGTGCTACGCGATATTCACTCGCCTGTAATACTTTATGTGTTTGCGCTTCGCTGTAACGCGCTT
Organism: Pseudoalteromonas sp. 20-MNA-CIBAN-0454; assembly: GCF_040308685.1. NCBI lineage: Bacteria > Pseudomonadati > Pseudomonadota > Gammaproteobacteria > Alteromonadales > Pseudoalteromonadaceae > Pseudoalteromonas > Pseudoalteromonas sp. 20-MNA-CIBAN-0454. The sequence continues at coordinate 46,150 of NZ_JBEOOB010000022.1, forward strand.
TGTCGGCAACAATGGTGGCTTTTACTTGCTCGTTTGGCAAAGCATTACTTACAAAGCACACTTTATTATTGTGTTTCGCTATGCCGCGACCATGGTGATCCATGGCGGTGATATCGAGCACTAAAGACTGTTGTTTTAGCGGTTTTTTTGTTGCTTTAAATATTTGCGCCATTAGGCATTACCTTAAACATTTGATGAATCGACTCCAATTGCAGAATACCTCATTATCCGTATATACTCTGAGCATGCTGATAACAATAATAACGCTCCCAATATGACTAAATTAGGCTTACGCGATTCTGTTTTAACACTCACTCTGATCCCCACGGTGATCATTGGATTGTTACTCGGTGGTTATTTTACAATAAATCGTTACATTGAGCTTGATGAAATTTTATATCAACAAGGGACTACTATTTCAGAGCCCCTTGCTATTGCACTTGAGCAGCCATTACTTGAAAAAAACAAACAACTACTAAATCGTGTCATTAGCTATACCCACAATAAGCACTCCCCAGTAGTAAAAGCGATTGCATTATTTGACGACAATAATAAGCTAATAATAACCAGTAACTATCATCGCTCGTTTGATGACTTGCTCAACAACGAGCAACTAAATAATCTTAATGCCACTCAAGTTCATAAAACAGATGATTTAATTACCTTTTTTACACCCATTATTAATCACACAAGTCCTGATACAAAATGGGATAAATCGATATTTCAAACCTCACTAGGAACTGTAGTATTACAGTTAAATAGAGATCAAGCAGTTATCGGTCAGCAAAGGGCCTTACTGGTCAGTGGTATTGTTATTATACTAGCCTTGGTCTTGGCCGCTATTTTAGCACTTAAACTTAGCCATATGTTTATGAGCCCTCTTAATAAATTAGTACTGGCAACCGATAGGCTCGTGGAAGGTAAAAGAGAAACTGGTTTAAACGAATCTATGGTTGGTGAGTTTGAGTTGCTCCGCGAAGGGTTAAATACTATTTCTTACTCTATGGTGATGCAAAAAGATGAAATGCAAAAAAACATTGATCAAGCCACCAGTGATTACCGCGAAACACTAGAGCAGTACGAAACGCAAAATATTCAGCTCACTATGGCCAAAAAAGAAGCCCAAGATGCCAACCGGGTTAAATCAGACTTTTTGGCAAAAATGAGTCATGAGCTACGCACCCCTTTAAATGGCGTGATTGGTTTTACGCGTCAGCTGCATAAAACGCCATTAAATAAAAACCAAAAAGATTACTTAGATACCATTGAACTGTCGGCTAATAGTTTAATGACCATTATTAGCGATATATTAGACTTTTCAAAATTAGAAGCAGGCGCTATGGAACTTGAGTCTATTCAGTTTCAGTTGCGCGATACCGTTAACGAAGTAATGACGCTGTTAGCCCCAAGCGCCCATGATAAGCAGCTTGAGCTGTCTATTTATATTAGCCCGCAAGTGCCCGATCACCTAACCGGTGATCCTACGCGATTAAAACAAGTTTTAATTAATTTATTAAGTAACGCAATTAAGTTTACCGAAAAAGGCGCTATAAAAGTCGACATTAGCCATAGACTACTCGATGATGAGCGCACCTCTATTTTAGTCTCAGTGGCCGATACCGGCGTAGGTATTCCTGTTGATAAGCAAGATGCATTATTTACCGCCTTTGGCCAAGCCGATTCAAGTATTACCCGTAAATTTGGTGGCACTGGCTTGGGGCTAATTATCACCAAGCATATTGTAGAGGCCATGAGTGGTAAAATTACACTTAACTCAGCCCCTGGTAATGGCACCTGCTTTACCTTTAATGGCGTATTTAGACTGCCTAATCATGTGTTTGCCAATGACTTACCAACTAAATCTTTGCTCGGTAAGCATGTTTTATATTTAGAGCCACACGAGCACACCCATCATGCTGTTTTATCTTTGCTTAACGAATGGCAAATAAGTGTGACCGGCTGCTTTAGCGATGCAGAATTTTTAGCAGCAATCGACAATAAAGAGCAGCAATATGATATTTGTATCATTGGTGATATGGCCTCGGTTAACGATATGCAGCGTTTAAAGGCTCATGTAAAAGCGGTGCGTGAATCAACCGACTATTTATATTTAATGCTCAACACGGTATCGCATAGTATGCGTGAAGCCTTTATTGGCAGCGGCGCTGATGCCTGCTTAAGTAAACCGCTTAACCATCGTAAATTGTGTGAACTACTTGCCGCGCCGTATCGATTAGATCACCCGGTGCACAACATTGAGCAAAATGAGCAAACACTCTTGCCGTTAAAAGTATTAGTAGTTGACGATAATGACGCTAACTTAAAATTAATTTATACCTTACTTAATGAGCAGGTTGAGCTAATAGACACTGCGCACAATGGCTCGCAAGCTTACAGTTTGAGTAAAAGCCACAAGTACGACGTAATATTTATGGACATACAAATGCCAATTATGGATGGTATTACTGCCTGTAAGTTAATTAAAGAATCATCATTAAACGAAGATACTCCAATAATTGCAGTGACCGCACATGCACTGCATAGCGAAAAAGAGCAGTTATTAAAAGACGGTTTTGAAGGCTATTTAACTAAACCGATTGATGAGGACATGCTCAATCAAATTATTTGCGATCACAGCCCACAACTACCGGTTAGCCGCGATAAACTAAAAAACATGCCACAAAGCCCGCCCCCTTTTAAGAGTGTGCGCCTTGATTGGGGCATAGCACTGCAACATGCTGGCGGTAAAAGTGAGCTGGCATTAGAAATGCTCAATATGTTATTACTCAGCGTGCCCGAAACACTTAGCCTATTAGCACAAGCTATTGCCGATGAAGACTGCAAACAGGTACTTAGCATTATTCATAAGTTACATGGTGCGTGTTGCTACACTGGCGTTCCTAAATTAAAGTCGCTGGCCGAAACAATCGAAACCGCGTTAAAAAGTAACTGCGTATTAGCCAGCATTGAACCTGAGTTATTTGAACTACAAGACGAGCTAGAGAACTTACTACTTGATGCTAAAAATTAAAGGCTCGAAACTATAATACGATAGCTATTGCGCCATCAGTACAATAAACAGGAAGAGACTTTATGAGCAATAATAAAGTAATTGGTAGTATTGAATGGCGCGATCTTACTGTGGCTGATGCACAGCAAATCAGCGACTTTTATGCACACGTTGTTGGTTGGCAAAAAGAGCCTGTAGATATGGGCAGTTACAATGATTTTAATATGAATAACGCACAAGGGACAATAGCAGGCATTTGCCATGCTAAGGGCGATAACGCCGATTTACCAGCACAGTGGTTAATGTATGTTCGCGTAGAAAATGCTCAGCTTAGCGCACAAAAAACGCTGGAGTTAGGAGGTGAAATTATTAAAGGGCCGACTGAATATGGTGGCGAAAGCTATTTTATTATTCGCGATCCAAGTGGCGCTATTTTGGCAGTGTATTCTTAACTTTTAGTGGCTTTAATTGTACTCACCCAAGCTAGTTGCTAACTTGCATAACAGCCGGGCTCAAAATTAGAAGCTCCATGCACCTAATATAACTAAGTAGCAAGAAGCTTCAAGTAGCTTATTTAAAGCGAGGCTTTAGGCACGCGCTTCAAGCATTAAGCGTTTCATATCGCGTACGGCTTTATCTAGCCCATCAATGGCGGCGCGAGCAATAATGGCGTGACCAATATTAAGCTCATAAATTTCTTCCATTGCGGCAATTGGTTTTACATTATGGTAATGCAAACCATGGCCCGCATTGACAATTAAGCCAATACTGGCTGCGTATTTAACGCCTTGGCGAATATGTTCAAGCTCTTTGCTTATTGCCTCATCGGTTGTAGCATCTGCATAAGCACCGGTATGAATTTCAACATACGGAGCGCCTGTTGCTTTAGCTGCATCTAGCTGCGCTTTATCGGCATCAATAAATAACGAAACTTTAATACCTGCGTCGCTCAAGGTTTTTGTTGCTGCGGTAATTTTTTCAAGATTACCCGCCACATCAAGTCCGCCTTCGGTGGTTAGCTCTTCGCGTTTTTCTGGCACTAGGCATACGTACTCAGGTTTTACCTCAAGTGCAATATTGATCATTTCATCGGTTACGGCTGTTTCAAGGTTCATGCGTGTTTGTATGGTTTTAGCCATTACATACACGTCACGGTCTTGAATATGACGGCGATCTTCACGTAAATGAATAGTGATACCGTCGGCTCCTGCATGCTCAGCTACACTTGCTGCATGTGCTGGATCAGGGTAGCTAGTGCCACGTGCTTGGCGAAGTGTTGCAATATGATCAACGTTTACACCCAAAAGAATATCTTTCATTATTTTACCTGTAAAATTACGTTTATTGAGAGGCCGCAAATAACTCACGACTTTTTAATGGTTTATTACCAAGTAGTGGCTTTAATAAGTAGCGGCTTAATTGCTTTGCCATATATAACACATCTGCTTGGCTAAAGTCATGATTAGCTATGGCATTAAGTTGCAAACCGCTAAATCCAGAGCGCGGATCGTCTTGTACTAAAAAGCCAACTTCTGCAAAATAGCTATACGTTCGCTTTTCATCTATGGGTTCACCGCTGGCGTCAAAACTAAAATCGACGCCATAACCTAATAGTTCTAATAGTTGAAATTCGTAAGAACGCAGTACTGCTTGTAAATTAGCACCGCTATTAAGGTTTTTTAAGTGCGTATTATAAAGCTGAAAAACCTGATCAATCGGTTCATTAATTGGCACAATTCGATTAGTTAATTCATTTAAATAAAAGCCGCAATAAAGCTCATCACCTTTTAAAAAAAGTGGCGTTCCGTGCAGTTCAAATTTGTTGATGTATTTTAAATCGTACTTGCCGTTGTAATGTACCAACAAGGCTTGGAAAGGTTGTAATTGCGCTTTATGTTTAGTGGCCTGGCGGCCACTAATACGGGCTAGCATTCTAAGTTGGCCAACGCCTTCTACTAGCATATCAAGCATTACTTGGGAGTCACTATAAGGACGCCGATGTAATAAATACGCTCTGTAGAAGTCGCTATCCATAATTTAAACTGCTAGCAGATTATTAGTCTTCACCATAACCTAGGCTTCTTAATGCGCGCTCGTCATCAGCCCAACCCGATTTAACTTTAACCCAAAGCTCTAAAAACACTTTATTATCGAGCATTTCTTCAAGATCTTTACGTGCTTCGCGACCAATGGTTTTTAGCTTTTCGCCTTTATTACCAATCACCATACGCTTTTGTGTTTCGCGCTCAACGAGTATTAAACCATTGATATGCCAAATACCGTTTTCTTGCCATTTAAACTGCTCTATTTCAACAGTAACAGAATACGGTAGCTCCTCGCCCATAAAACGCATTAGCTTTTCACGAATGGTTTCTGCTGCCATAAAGCGCATTGAACGGTCGGTTACGTAGTCTTCTGGAAAATAAAATTCACTTGGCTGTAGGCGTTTAGTTACTTCAGCTTTGATCAAGTCGATATTTTTACCTTGCTCAGCCGACACTGGCATAATACCAATAAAGTCAAACTTGTCGCCTAACCACTTCATATGAGGCAGTACTAGGTCGCGATCTTTTACTAAATCTATTTTATTGATCACCAATAATACCGGCTTACCACTTTGCGATACTTTATTAAGTACCATGTCGTCATCGGCATTCCAGTGGGTGCCTTCAACTACAAATATAATAAGCTCTACATCACCAATTGAACTAGATGCTGCGCGGTTCATTAAGCGGTTAATAGCACGTTTTTCTTCAACGTGTAGGCCAGGTGTATCAACGTAAACAGCTTGATGCTTACCTTCGGTATGAATACCCATAATACGGTGGCGTGTGGTTTGTGGCTTACGTGAGGTAATACTAACCTTTTGCTCAATAATTTTATTAAGTAAAGTAGATTTACCTACGTTAGGGCGCCCTACTATTGCGATCATGCCGCAAAACGTATCTATATCGCCATCGTGTGGTTGTATTAAGGTATCAAGGTTCATTTTTAAGTATCTTCAATGCTTTTTCAGCAGCTTTTTGTTCGGCTTTACGACGCGAGCTACCAACAGAAATAATGCTATCCATGCCATCAACAATACATTCAACCGTGAATGTTTGATTGTGTGCCTGGCCTTTTGTATCAACAACTGTATAGCCCGGTAACGATAGTTTACGAGCTTGCAAATGCTCTTGCAGCAGGGTCTTAGGATCTTTTTGATTAAGCCCTGGTGAAATAGCATTTAAACGCTCTTCATACCAAGATAAAATTAATTCGCCACAGCGTTCAATATCCGAATCTAAAAACACAGCGCCAATAATCGCCTCTACGGCATCGGCAAGTGTTGACTCGCGACGAAAGCCGCCACTTTTTAGCTCGCCTGGACCTAAGCGTAAATAATCCCCTAAGCCAAACTCTAAGCCAAATTCAGCCAATGTTTGACCACGCACTAAGGTAGAGCGCATACGGCTTAAATCGCCTTCACGCGCTTTAGGAAATTTAGCATACAGCGCATTTGCAATCACAAAGCTTAAAATTGAATCGCCTAAAAATTCTAGTCGCTCGTTATGCTGACCTTTATGACTACGATGCGTCATTGCTTGCTCAAGCAAGCCTTGATCTGCAAATATGTAGTCTATTGTTTTGTATAGTTCTGTTACATTTTTTTTCATTGCTATTGAATATTACCTAGGCGTTCAAAACGAACACCAGTTGGAACCCATCCTGGTAAAATGTCATCTGGGCCATTATCAAATTCAAAACTCATCCATATAAAGACAGCTTTACCCACCAAGTTTTCTTTTGGCACAAAACCCCAAAAGCGACTATCTTGGCTGTTATCGCGATTATCACCCATCATAAAATAATGATCAGCAGGAACAACCCATTCATCGGTAGGTGTACCTGGTTGCTGATAATAACGCCCTTTACGTTCAGGCGCCTGAGGGTTAATTAAAATATCATGGCTTAACGTAGTTAAGTTTTCATTTAAACGCGCTAATGCCATTGAGCCTTGCTTAAATTCGTCATCATTAATTAATTTAAAATCAATTTTATTAAATTCATTACAAAGCAGCTCACCCTGCTGGGTTTCACCAGCTTTACAATTAGGTTGAATATATAAACGCTTATCACGATAAACAATTTTATCGCCAGGCAAGCCTATTGTGCGTTTAATAAAATCGACCTTTTCGTCTAGCGGGTATTTAAAAACAATAATATCACCACGCTCAGGCTCACCTACATCAACTAATTGGCTGCGCCATACTGGGTCTTTAATTCCGTACGAATACTTTTGCACTAAAATAAAATCTCCTACTAATAAAGTAGGCATCATTGAACCTGAAGGTATTTGAAACGGTTCAAACATAAACGATCTAAATATAGTGATAGCAGCAATCATCGGAAAAATCGACTTTGCTGTTTCAGTAAGCACAGGCTCTGGTGCAATTAATGCGGCAGTTTCTTCATCTAATTTACCACCAGCAGAAGCCTCTGCCATAGCCAAATGCGCATTTCGTTTCGGCGCAAACATTAAGTGGTCTATTAACCATATTAGACCTGAGCCTAAGGTTAATAGCACCAATAAAACTGAAAAATAGCCAGCCATTTATAATCCTTTGTTTTTATTTACCAACTTTTAAAATAGCTAAAAACGCTTCTTGAGGCACTTCAACGTTACCTACTTGCTTCATGCGTTTTTTACCATCTTTTTGCTTTTTAAGTAGCTTTTTCTTACGACTCACGTCACCGCCGTAACACTTAGCAATTACGTTTTTACGCATCTGTTTTATCGTAGTACGGGCAATAACATGTCCGCCAATAGCTGCTTGAATCGCAATATCAAACATTTGACGTGGAATTAGCTCTTTTAGTGCATCGGCTAATTGGCGACCACGTGATTGCGCACTATCGCGGTGAGCAATGATCGCCAGCGCGTCGACGCGCTCTGAGTTGATTAAAATATCAACACGTACCATATCTGATGTTTGGAAATGCTTAAAGTTGTAATCAAGCGACGCAAAGCCACGACTGGTTGATTTTAACTTATCAAAAAAGTCCATAACTACTTCTGCCATAGGCAGTTCGTAAGTTACCGCAACTTGCTTACCATGATATGACATTTTAGTTTGCATGCCACGCTTATCAACACACAAGGTAATAACACTGCCTAAGTATTCTTGCGGCACTAAAATATTGGCTTCTACAATCGGTTCACGAATTTCTAAAATATCGTTTACCGCAGGTAAATCAGATGGGTTATCAATTTGGAAAGTCCCGTCTTTTTTAGTCACTACTTCATAAATTACGGTTGGTGCTGTGGTAATTAAATCAATATCGTATTCACGTTCTAAACGCTCTTGAATAATTTCCATGTGTAGCATGCCTAAAAAGCCACAACGAAAACCAAAACCAAGTGCTGTTGAGTTCTCTGGTTCGAAAAATAACGACGCATCGTTTAAGCTTAATTTATTAAGCGCATCACGAAACGATTCATATTCATCAGAAGCAATTGGGAACATACCTGCATACACTTGTGGTTTTATTTTTTGAAAACCAGGTAAACGCAATGGTGCCGCATTTTTTTGATGAGTAATAGTATCGCCAACAGGTGCACCATGTATTTCTTTAATACCAGCAATTACAAAGCCTACTTCACCGGTTCTTAAAATACCTGTGTTAGTTTGCTTTGGTGTAAATACACCTACCTGATCGGCTGTGTGTACGTGATCGTTCGACATGATTTTAATTTTGTCGCCCGCGCGCAGTTCACCGTGCTTAATGCGCACTAATGATACAACACCTTGGTATGGGTCAAACCATGAGTCAATTATAAGTGCTTGAAGAGGAGCATCTTTATCGCCAACCGGTGGCGGTACATCTTTAACTATCATTTCAAGTACTTCGGCAATACCAACGCCAGTTTTAGCGCTACATTGCACTGCATCTAGGGCATCAATACCAATAATATCTTCGATTTCTTCAGCCACACGAAGCGGATCGGCTTGTGGTAAATCTATTTTATTAAGTACAGGAATAACTTCTAAGTTCATTTCAATGGCAGTGTAACAATTTGCCAGTGTTTGTGCTTCAACACCTTGACCAGCATCTACAACGAGTAACGCACCTTCACATGCTGCTAATGAGCGTGATACTTCATAAGTAAAATCAACATGCCCTGGGGTGTCGATAAAGTTAAGCTGGTAGATCTCGCCGTCATTGGCTTTATAATTCAAGGTTACACTTTGCGCTTTAATGGTAATACCACGTTCGCGCTCAATATCCATTGAATCCAAAACCTGTTTTTGCATTTCACGGTCGGTTAAACCACCACAAACTTGGATCAAACGATCTGAAAGGGTCGATTTACCATGGTCAATGTGGGCGATGATCGAAAAATTACGGATATGCTTCATAAAATGGATTCTAAACTCTATTTTAATGGACTAAGTAGATATACCTAAACAACTTGAAAATATTTGTTTTTATATTTTCAAGTTGCTGTGGCGTAAGCGGGCAATTTTACATTTAATTGGCATCAATCACCATCTATTTGAGTTAAAGGAAGGCTAATTGGATGAATTTTTATCACTTTGATATCATGCCTGAATGATTTAACCCACATTTTAGCCATTAAAAAGCCAATACCGCCACCCAAAGCAGCAGCTAAAATTTGCCATCCTTCGGTAACTAACAGTAATTCAGCGGCAACTAGCGCAAAGCCTAGGCTTAAAAATAGCGGCAACATATATACAGTAAATGCGTGTTTTACAACGTGGCTGTCATCGAGCGACAAGGTGATTTTTTGTCCCACCACTACGGGCGTGTCAAATTTATAGGGAAAGGTTTTTTTAGCACTGCCAAATAACTTACTAAACACCTGCGATCCACAACGACCATTACAGCCTTCGCATGCTTGTTTTTGTTGTGCCTCTAAATGTGCAATGTGGCCACTAAGGGCCACAACTTTTAAGGTTTGTTCTATCATAACAACTCTTTATAAATCGTTTATAATGCGCGGGTCACCGACTCTGCAATTTTTTTGGCCGTTAAACTAGGAATATTACCCACCACCGAAACATCAAAATTACCGCCGTTGTGCACATAAACTGTGGTTGCCCCAGAGGTGAGTGAGCCACTTAAGCGCTTACCCGGCAAAGGTCTTTGTATAAATACCGACACTTCTACAAAGCCATCTGAAAATAAATAGTAGTCGGTTAATTCATTATTTAAATCTAATTTATGGCGGTCTGATTTTAATAATTCAAAGCCTGCTGGCAACCAGTCTATTTTCCACGTTTTTGCCGTATTACTGCCCAATGTTTCGAGTGAGTTATTTGGTAACGGGGTTGGAAAGTTGCGATTAAGTATTTCCAGCAACATACTAGCAGGCTGCTCTGTAACACTTATGTGGGTAAGTTGCAGTTGCTCTAAAGCTTCGCCTTGATGATTAACATAGGCTGCTTTTAGTAATAAAGAGGATTCCATATCAAGCCAAATCCAGTAGTTATATTTGTCTTCATCTTTAGATTCTATACGTACTAACTGAGCTGCTCGTCCTGATATACGCCCTTTTCCACCAAGTACAAAGTCATAATGGCCACTTAAACGCTCAACGTTTTTAAACAGTACTTCAGGAATTGGCCCTGCAATTGAATCAGTTGTAAGTGAATAAGGCTCTGATTGCGGCTCAAAATAAGTAACTTGGTTGTCAACGCGTACCATTTCTAGGCCCGCGCCATTGAGTAAACTTAAGTGTTCTATCTCAATGTCATCTTGTTTTGCATGTAACCAACGGTAGGGTTCCATGGTTTTACCTTTAACAACCACAAACGAGGCGTCAAAGTTACGGGTATGAACGGCATTAGCCATTTTAAGCAGTAAATCTTTGGCAGGATTGGTGTCGCTGGCAAAGGTATTAAAGCTGATTGCCAGCGACAGAATAAAAGTAATTACTTTCATTTAATTAGTTGTTTTCCTCTGGTTTTTTTGCATCCGTTTGCGCAGCCTCTAATGAATGTGCAACACGAGCTTGGCGTTGATGCTCTAAAACAAGTGCGCCAATACGTTGCTGCTGCAATTCACGCAAACCATTTTCTGCGTTTTTAAGCGCGGGCTCCGATGAATAACTCACTGGTGATGCAGTACCTGTAAAAGGTGTTGTTTGCAGCAATGGAATTTCGCTTTGTTGCGCGCCATCGCCCTGTGGCAACATATTTACGCCTACAATAGCAAACATAGCAACACTTGCTGCAATCGCAAGTTGTGCCACTGGCTTGCGCCAATTAAATGCCACAACTTTATTGTCGTTTATAGTATCACTTTGCGGCGCAGATTGCGCTTTAGACTGACTGAAATCTGCATATACTGGTTCGCTTTCGAGTGCTAACGCAACACGCTTGCTAATATCAATATGAATATCGCTGTGATCTTTTTGAGCTCGCATTGCATCACCAATTAACGCATAACGGCCAAAGGTAGCAACGTCTTGCTCTGCAATTTTTGCATCTGCTAGTTGTTGCTCGCCGTCAAGTAATGCAGATAACGATTCGTCATCTAACCTGTTAACGTGTGCTTTTATCATACTAAGACTCGCCTATTAATGGGTTTAATTTGTTATCAATTGCTTCACGGGCACGAAATATACGCGAACGTACCGTCCCGACTGGGCAATCCATTACCACAGCTATTTCTTCATAGCTCATCCCTTCAATTTCTCTGAGGGTGATTGCGGTTTTAAGATCTTCAGGCAAACTATCAATCGTATTAAAAATAACAGCGCGTACTTCTTCGCTCAGCAGTAAATTTTCAGGAGATGCGTTAGAACGCATTGAGTCCGCGCAGTCATAAAACTCAGCATCTTGTGCGTCTATATCACTTGCTGGCGGTTTACGCCCCTGAGCTACTAAATAATTTTTAGCACAATTTACTGCAATACGGTACAACCAAGTATAAAAGGCACTATCGCCCCTAAAGTTAGGAAGCGCACGATAAGCTTTTATAAACGCTTCTTGTGCTACATCTGCAATATCACCCTGATTTGACACATAACGTGAGATCAAACCGGCAATTTTGTTTTGATACTTCTTTACTAATAGGTTGAAGGCGTTTTTATCTCCTTGCTGAACCCTTTTTACTAGCGCTAAATCTTGATCCTGCTCGCTCATTCGAGCCGGTACTCCTGTGTCTAATTTTTGCTTATCATTCATAGTGTCGCCATTGTTCACAGATACTCTGACTCTTACATGAATAAAAAGTTCTGCTTTATATTGTTTTTTTATTAAATAGTCGTAAATAACCGTAGTTAGAGCCAAAATTACTACTTGGTATGATGGCAAATATGATACAACTACCACTATTGAAAACAAACATTGCTCTATATGGGCATTGTAACCGCAAAGTACCTCTGACATGAACCAAAATAAACATCACATTGCAGATGTCGCTATTATCGGTAGCGGCGCAGCGGGCTTATCACTTGCCTTATCTTTAGCTAACTATTGTAACGTTACCGTAATCAGTAAGGGAGCACTCACTGAAGGTTCCACACTCTATGCCCAAGGTGGTATAGCCGCGGTATTTGATAAGAAACATGACAGTATAGAATCACATGTGCAAGACACGCTCGATGCGGGCGGTGGCTTATGCGACAAAGAAGCAGTGCACTATACCGCTAGTAATGCCCACGATTGTTTGCAATGGTTAATTAATCAAGGCGTACCGTTTGATATAGAGCTGGATAGCCATGGTAAAGAGCGTTTTCATTTAACGCGTGAAGGCGGCCACAGCCACCGACGCATTTTACACGCCGCCGACGCTACTGGTAAAGCCGTACAAACTACATTAATCAGCCAAGTTCAAGCCCACAAAAACATCACCCTGTTAGAGCATTACAACGCCATTGATTTAATTACAGATAAAAGCGGCAATAAAGCCAGCTCGCATATAAATGGCATGTATGTATGGAATAAAAACGCCAAAAAAGTAGAAACAATTGCGGCTAAATTTGTTGCTTTAGCGACAGGTGGTGCTAGTAAAGTGTATTTGTATACTTCAAACCCTGATGTTTCCAGTGGTGATGGTATTGCTATGGCATGGCGTGCGGGTTGTAGAGTGGCGAACATGGAATTTAACCAGTTTCATCCAACCAGTTTGTACCACCCTGAATTACAAAACTTTTTAATTACCGAGGCAATGCGTGGTGAAGGAGCTTATTTAAGACGCCCCGACGGCAGCCGATTTATGCACGAGTTTGATGAGCGTGAAGAGCTTGCTCCTCGCGATATTGTTGCTCGCGCTATCGACTTTGAAATGAAACGTTTGGGTGCCAATTGCGTATTTTTAGACATTAGTCACAAAGATAAAGATTTTATTATTGAGCACTTCCCCACTATATATGCAAAGTGTCTAAGTGTCGGGCTCGATATTACCAAAGATCCTATTCCTGTTGTACCTGCAGCGCATTATACCTGTGGTGGAGTAATGACTGACTTTAATGGTAAAACCGATTTAGATAACTTATATGCAGTAGGTGAAGTTGCTTATACCGGCTTACATGGTGCTAATCGTATGGCGAGTAACTCATTACTAGAGTGTATTGTGTTTGCCCATGCGGCTGCAAAAGACATTTTAAGCAAAATTGAACATGCACCAGAGCCCATTAATCTGCCGCACTGGGATGAAAGCCGCGTAGCTAATTCAGATGAAGAAATAGTGATTACTCACAACTGGCATGAACTAAGGTTGTTTATGTGGGACTACGTGGGTATTGTGCGCTCAACCAAACGCTTAGAGCGTGCACTACATAGAGTTGAGTTGTTACAGCAGGAAATACATGACTATTACGCTAACTTTAGAGTTAGTAATAACTTGTTAGAGCTGCGTAATTTGGTACAAGTTGCCGAACTAATTATTCGCAGTGCACTTGAGCGTAAAGAAAGCCGTGGCCTGCACTACACTATTGACTATCCAGAGCAAAACGCTAATCCAACACCTACTATTTTAACTCCACAGCGTTAATTGCATTAAGTGTGGCGCGTTTTAGGCGCGCATAGCTTTGTACATCAACACTATTGGCTGTAATAATCAGCCAATAGTTGTTATTAAAACCCTTAATATAAAGCCAAACACTGTTGCCAATTAAGCGGCTTTTAGCACTTATTTCGCCTTGAATTAACCGTGTGCTATTTTCAAACCTAAACTGCTTTGGGGCTAAAATAATAACGCCTTCAAGTGGCTGTACTGCCTGCATTTTTAGCCATACAAGTATGGCCGCTACAAAGTTAACAACTATGCAAAAAATGATTGCCTCGAGTGAACTTAAAAATAAGCACAGCAATAATGTTAAAACACAAAAAAAGACCACAATAGGTTTATGGTCTGTTTTGTTTGCTGTAACTGTAAACCTATACACGAACTCGGTCTAAAATAAGTTGCACCATGCTGTTGAGCTGCTCATCTTTACATTCTTTATGGCCCATAAACCAAGCAAATAAGTCAGGATCTTCTTCGGTAAGTAAACGCTGAAAAATAGCTTGCTGTTCAACGCTAAGTGAATCAAAAGCATCCTCTACAAAGGGCATAAACAATACATCTAGCTCTAGCATGCCACGGCGACAAGCCCAACGGATACGTGCTTTACTATGAATTTCAGTCATTTTAAACCTCATATTTAATTGACCTGAGTTTAACAAATACCAATTAATTTAGCAGCTCTTAATCACTTATTAAAATAATAAAAACCCGTACAGAGTTAGCTGCTGTACCCAAGGTTGTATCTACGTTATTATGTTACCTCATTAAATAGTCAAAGAAGGTGTTTATGTCGATTGTTCATGCATGTGCTTTATCTCATCAGCTTATTAGCTTCTCTGGCGCAGATAAATTATCTTATCTTCACGGACAAATCACTCAGGATATCAACAAGCTAACCAACAACAATTATCTTTGGGCCGGGCACTGTAGCGCCAAAGGTAAGTTATGGGGCGTGTTTAAATTATTTTCTCATCAAGATCATTACTATTTAATTGGCTCTAAGGCTGAAGTGGAGTGCTCTTTAGCCGAGTTAAAAAAGTATGCGGTATTTGCTAAAGTAGACATTAACGTAGCACCACAGCGATTAATTGGCTTAATTAGCGACGACTTTACTGAGTTACTCACACAACTTAATATCGAATTTGCGGCGCAAGACACTGCATGCGATTTTAGCCATGGTAAAGCTCTTAAGCTTACCGGCAATCGACTTTTACTAATGGTAGATGAGCAATTTAACTTGCCTGATAACGTAGTAACGCTTGAAAACGATATGCTATGGCAACAAGCTGCTATTTTAGCCGGCGAGCCACAGCTTAATGAGCAAGCGATTGGTGAATACGTGCCGCAAATGGTTAACTTGCAAGCAATAGGTGGCATTAGCTTTAAAAAAGGCTGTTACGCAGGGCAAGAAACCGTAGCGCGAATGAAATACTTAGGTAAAAATAAGCGTGCTATGTATATCGTTTCAGGGCAAAGCGATGGGTTACTTACTGAGTTGGATCTAGAAAGACAACTAGGCGAAAACTGGCGCCGCGCTGGTAAACTTATCAGCCAGAGCTTTAATGAACAAAGTAAAACACTTACTGGCCTTGTAGTGTTGCCAAACGATACTGATGTTACTCAGGTACTTCGTGCAAAACACACTCCTTCGGTAGAGCTAAACATTCTTCCTCTACCCTACTCTCTTGAAGATGAATAAATAGGACTGACTATGATCGTTGCAGCAAACAAAGTGGTAAAAATGCATTATTCGGTATTAGATAATGACGGCAATACCATTGATAACTCGTTCGATGGCGAACCACTAATTTTTATTATTGGCACCGGCTATCTAATTTCAGGCCTAGAAAATGCTCTGCAAGGCAAACAAGCTGGCGACACGTTAAGCGTAAAAGTTGAACCTGATGAAGGTTACGGCGAACGTAGTGACAACTTAATGCAAGCTGTGCCTAAAGAAATGTTTGAAGGCATGGAAATTGAAGTGGGTATGCAGTTTCGTGCATCAACCGATGATGGCGATCAATCAGTCATGATCATCGACATTCAAGACGAAGAAGTTATTGTAGATGGTAATAACCCACTGGCTGGTATTACGCTTAACTTTAATGTAGAAATTTTAGAAGTACGCGATGCAACCGAAGAAGAACTAAGCCATGGTCATGTACATGGTGAAGGCGGTTGTGGTCACGACCACTAAAATGCCCTAAGCAAATAAAAAAGCGCCTAAGGCGCTTTTTTTGTTACTAAACTCAATTTAATTACATTTAAACCGCAGCAGGTTTAGCATCATCGGTAGCTGCTTTAAGTGTTTCTGCAGGTGCTATTTTACCTTCAAGCGCTGTGAGTAAGCCTTGCTGATCATTAGTACCCACTCTGTATAAAGTGCCATCCTTAAGGGTAAGTTGAATAGCACTAAAACCAGACACTGTATATATCCAGCCATCGTGGGTAATACGAATACCAATCCCATGACGATACGAGTTTTGCACCGCTTTAGCTTCTGCAATATCTGCAAGTGCAATACTTTGCCCAGCAACACCAGGACCAAATGCCCAACTAATATGAGTATCATTTACTTTTACGGTTAAGCCATGAAACAAAAAACCCACCAGCACTAAAATACCGGCAAACACCATAAGTGGGCCATCAGCCCCAATTAAATTCCAGGCAAGGGCTACAAAGCCACCAATCCAGGCTAATACAAAAAATATAAATAGCGCATACTGCTTATGCTGATACATAACACTCTCAAAATTAAATAACGATACGATTAAAAATAAAACAACTTAAAAGCTATAAACTAATGTTGCGCTGAGCTCTGAGTCAAACTTGAGCTTATTTTCTTCAGGTTTGGAATTATAACGATACATATAAGCAAACTTAAGTGATACCCCACCAATTACTTGGCTGATCAAGGCTGTTTCTGATTTTAATCGTGAATTAAGCCCCGACAAAGACTGCTCTATACTTACATCTTGGTTAAAGCGCGTTCGCTCAGAAACCAACCGCTCCCATTGCATAGCAAAGCGCACTAAATAACCTACTTTGTTTTTATCATCTTCGCTAACATCAGACTGCTCCTCAGCTACAGAGCGATACAAACCAGGTCCTATATCAATATCAACTTTATTTTTAACGCCTTGGTAAACGCGCGCACCATAACCTGTTGCTACAGTACTTTTAAACGCTAGACCGCTAAATTTATCTTCTTCGTAATCGCCATAAATAAAAAATGAGGAATTCTTAACGCCTACTTTGTAGTTACCTTGCGCTGATATAAACACCCGGTTAGCGGTCACATCAGACTTTCCGGTGTCATCGTTATGATCGCGTTTGTATAAAGAATCTATTTTAAATTGATTACGCCAGCTTTCAAAATCTTGATAAAGGTTACCTTTGAGTTTAAAACTGGTCGAATTAGTATTGCCTTTACTTAATATAAAACCAAATTCGGTGTCGCCGTAAAGCATTTCGCCTTTATGTAAATCATGAATTTCTTCATCCGAGAGTTGTCCGTATTCATGAAAATCTTCAAAAGGATCGACAGCCCAACTTGGGCGGCAAACCATTAAAAAAATTAAGAATAAAAACTTACGCAAAACACTCTCTCTTGTAGGTGATCATAAAACAACTTTAACTAAAACTGAGTTACTCAGTCTCTTTCCATAAAATGTGACAAAAAGGCGCGTCTTTATCACGGCTAATTAAAATTTTAGCGAATAATACATCGTCATTTTCAAATTCTAAGCCTACTAACACCTGCAAAAAATGATCAGCTTCAACTTCTAGAGCAACAAAATCCTGCCATTGCTCATCGGGCTCGCCCTCTTCAATAAAACCAAGTTCTTCTCTGTATTGATTAAAAGTTTCAACGTCTTGCTCATTCAGGTTGCTTGGTGCCAATTCTAAAAAAATATCGTACGCTTGATGAGTTGCTTCTTCTTCTGTGTATAAACGCGGGCCTGACATGAGTAGTTAACCTTTGAGCTTTTAAAGTATGATCATAATACCAAAAGTTATCGTTGTTTTGAGAAAAAAACGCTGAAAAAACTGACTTTCTTCAGTCTCTTAATTGTTATAAGTAAAATCAATCAATTGAGACCTGCCGCTGAGTAATAAATTCATTTTATTTTAGGGTCTGTTGACCTTTGCGGATTAAAATTTGTTCAAACTAGGGGCGATTTAATCACGGCGCGAGGTTTGTAACCTAGTGGGCTAAGTAAAAACCGAGCAAAGCTTCCGCGTCCTGCTCACGCCCCTTACCTACATCCATGTAGGCAACAAAGAGTCAATCGCCCCTAGGCAGAACCCTTCGGGCAGCGCATGTTTGGCATTGATGCTACGTTATCGCCTATTTATGGGGAATAACCACACCACATAGGCTCTGCCTTGCCTAAATACCAAACACACTGCTGCAAATTTAACCTTGAAAGATAAACAGACCCTAATCAACCACGCTCACTTTACTTAACTTAAATAACATCATAAGCTCAGGCAACAGGTCAGAGGAGTGCAAAATGATAAAGTTAGAAAAACAACAAGGCATTGCAATTGTCACACTAAGCAGAGCTCAAAAACAAAATGCTTTAAGCTTTGCTATGTTTGTTGAGCTTAATAAAATAATAAAAAAGCTTAAAAAAGATCGCAGTATCCGCGCCGTAGTTTTAAAAGGCGATGGCGATCACTTTTGCGCGGGGTTAGATATAGCCGCAGTTATGGCGTCGCCGCTTAATATTATTAAATTATTATTTAAATGGTTACCTGGCAATAAAAATTTAGCCCAGCGGGTAGTATTGGGTTGGCAATCGCTTAGCGTGCCGGTTATTGCCCAAATTAATGGCAACTGCCTTGGCGGTGGATTGCAAATTGCACTCGGCGCTGACTATAGAATAGTGCACCACGATGCCCAATTTGCCATTATGGAAGCGCGTTGGGGATTATGCCCAGATATGGGGGCTAATGTTGTAATGAGCGGTTTAGTAAAACGCGACCAAGCACTATGGCTTGCCAGCCATGCTGATCCAATAAGTGCGCTACAAGCAAAAGAGCTTGGCTTGGTCACTCAAGTAACTGATGACACCGAGGCTGCCACACAAAAAATGTTGGAAATACTATTAGCCCGCTCGCCCGACACTCTGGCGGCAATTAAGCGCGTTACCCAGCAAAGCTATAAAACTCAGCAACGCAACATACTCGCCAAAGAAACCTTTAGCCAAATTAGATTATTACTTAGCCCAAATACCAAAAAGGCAATTGCTAAAGCAAAGGGTAAAACCGATATTCATTATGCCAACCCTAAATGCTGGTAAGATGATGCATGCATAAATAACAGGGATTTGTTAAAGTTAAATTCCTGACTTTCCAATGAGTTCTCTAATGAAATATGTGTTAAGTAGCGCAATTATTTTACTCTGCTTAGCGGCGGCTAAATTCATTATGCACAGTATTGGCGGCAGTTTTCCTGCGCCTTTACTAGCAATGGTTATTTTATTGCTGCTACTGTTAACTGGCATAGTAAAAGAGCATCAATTAAAGCCCTGCGCTTCACCTATTTTAAATATTATGCCCATCTTTTTTATTCCTGCGGGGGTTGGCTTTATTGAGCACCTTGGCTTAATAAAGTCGCATTGGCCTTTTTTAGTTGCCATTGTATTGCTAGTCCCTATTAGTACCTTATTGTTAGTGAGTAGTGTTATTGCTTACTTTAAAGGACGCGTAAATAATGACTGAGCAACTAAAATCGCTAACAACACAACTAACTCCAGATTTATGGTGGCTTAGCGTACCGTTTATTATTGCGCTGTTTTTATTATTAAGGCTACTTAACCAGCGGGTTAAGCATGTTATTTTAAAATCACTTACTAACCCTGTATTTTTAAGTATAGCTATTATTGCTTTACTCTTGGTTAATTTAAACTTGCCTTACACTAAATTTGCTAGCCACAGCCAATTACTAAGTTGGCTGTTAGAGCCCGCTATTGTGGCACTAGCATTACCTTTATATCAGCAGTTTGTTCATGTACGTAAAAACTTACTCTTAATTGTAACCACTTGTAGTTTAGGGATTATTAACGCCACTGTAGTGGCTTTTTTACTCAGCATGATATTTGCTGTACCCACACAACTTAGCGCCTCAGTTGCAGCATTGAGTGTAACAACTCCTATAACGCTAATTGTAACCGAGTCATTAGGCGGTATTGACTCGCTCGCTGCTGCCTTGGTTATTTTTATTGGTTTATTGGGTGCTTTATTTGGCTTTGTACTTTTTAAACTAATTAAAATTTATAACCATGAAGCGCAAGGCGTTGCCATGGGTACTGCCTGTCACGCTATTGGCACCGCAGCAGCATTGGTTGAGCATCCTAAAATAGGTGCATTTTCATCGGTTGCCATGGCATTAAGTGCGCTTTTAACGGCTGTAATAGTACCGTTTTTATATCCAATCTTAATCAACACTTTGCTATAGTTAGCAAAAATATTTAACAGCCATCTTAAGAGCATATATGATCAGCCCAGAAATAGAACAGTTTGAAAAATACTACGCCATGCTTACCGAGTATTTAGTTACCTATAGCATGCAAATTGTAGGTGCTATTTTCATACTCTTAATTGGCTTATGGGTTGCGCAAAAGCTTGCCAACGTAGTGGCTAATTTAATGGCTCGCCATAATATTGACGTCACGTTAACTAACTTTGTGAGTAACCTAGTTAAAGTGTTGCTCATAATAATTGTCATTATTATTGCGCTGGGCAAAATAGGCATTAGTGTTACCCCTTTCGTGGCCGCTATTGGTGCTGCGTCGCTTGGTGCGGGTTTGGCAATGCAAGGTATGTTGTCTAATTATGGTGCTGGCCTTGCTATTATTGCCACTCGCCCTTTTGTGGTTGGCGACACTATAGAAGTTAAAAATGTCAGCGGGCAAGTTAAAGTAATAGAGCTGGGGCATACAGTACTTATTGACGAAGAAAAGGTAGAAATAACCATACCCAATAAGCATATCCTCGGTGAAATACTCCATAACTCGTTTAAGTTTTCATTGGTAAAAGGCGAAATAACCATTGCTTACAGCGCGTGCTCAAATACCGCAGTTAAACTAATTGAAGATGTTGTGAATGGCCATGAGCTTGTGGCTAAAGTGCCCAATGCACAAATTGGTATAGAACGCTTTGCCGACAATGGCGTAACTATTAGCTACCGCTACTGGGTACCAACCACTAAAATAATCGAAACCAAGTTGGCTATTAATGGTGGGGTTTATAGCGCTATGAATAAAGCGAATATTGAAATACCTTTACCGCAGCGCATTGTTAGTATTATTAAAGGTGATTAATTTATAAACCTAAACCGTTTAAAGCGGTTTAGGTTGATCTATACTGGGGTTTAATTCAAGTTTAGGCGCACTCATACCTTTTAGTAATCGGCCAAAAATATCAGCCCCAGTAATAATGCGCTTTTCATCGCCCCATACCAGTACTACATCGTGCTCAATTGCCCCATCGAATGACTTATCTAATGAATGACTGGCGCGAATTTTTAAAATAACGTCACTTAAGCGCATACTTTCATCGATCACTATTATTGGTCTGTGACAAAAGTGGTACGGATCAAATGTGTCTGGCTCAAACAAAGCTGCGCGTAAAAAACCATCCGCATCAACCACTAACAAAGGATCGCCTGCCTGATTAGTAATAATCACCCAGTTATAACCAGACTTGTGCAGTTTGCGTAAAAATTCATTATCGGCACTGAGTGTTAGTTCAGGAAATATTGGTAAATCAAGCTTGGTTGGTAACGCTATGATTGAGTCGGGATCTATCACTTCGCCTTCTTGAGTGACACTTATTTCATCTAAACTAAAAAAGTTAAGTGCACCAATACCTTCTACGTGCTGTACATCGGCCTCTTCAGCTTCTATGTGCTTACGAATAATACCTCTGAGCTCACTCTCTGCAAAGTAGGTAATACCCTCTTTGCCTAACCAAGCATCGAGTATGAGCCCTGTAGGCTTAGCAACGAAATAAAACAGAAATTGATAAAACTTAATTAACGGCGACAACATGCTGGCCATTTTTAACGCATTACGTGAAAAATACGCCTGTGGTGTTATTTCGCCAATAATAGTAATAGCAATAGTTGAGAATAAAAAAGAACTTGCACCCATTAATACCGAGTCAGAAAGTAAGGTCAGCAGTACGTTAATACCTACGTTACCCCACAAAATAGTCGAGAGTAAAAAGTTTGAATCGTTACGCAGTGCCATTACTTTTATCGCAGCGGCGTTACCTTTACTGCTTTCCATTTCGAGTTGTAATCTACTTAGCGAAAAAAACGCCAAGTTTAAACCCGAAAATATTGCTGACTGCGAAATACACAGTGCAATAGCACACCAAATCATGACATCAAAAGTCATTGTTTTTCCTATTTATTTACGCGTTCCTTGCGATACAAGGCACTATAACAGTAGCAAACTACCTAAACCTAAAAAGGTAACAAAACCAACTATATCGGTTACTGTAGTTAAAATGACCGAGCCCGAAAGCGCAGGATCTATTTTCATTTTATCTAAAATAGAAGGGATCACTACACCGGCTAACGATGCTGCAACTAAGTTAAGCAAAATAGCCACGGTAATAGTAATACTTAGCATAACGTCGTTAAACCACAAAAAGGTCAATGCGCCAATAACAAAAGCCCATACAAAACCATTTACCGCGCCCACTCTTAACTCTTTTTTAAGTAGCGCTGCGCGGTTAGAGTCGGTTACCTGGCCAAGTGCCAAGCCACGTACAATAACGGTGAGCGTTTGACTCCCGGCAATTCCGCCCATAGAGGCCACTATTGGCATTAATACCGCTAAAGCCACTACTTGCTCTATAGTTGCACCAAACAGGCCAATAAACCACGAGGCTAAAAATGCAGTCGCCAAATTTATACCTAACCAAATGCCCCGGTTTTTAGCACTTTTTCGCACACTCGCAAATAAATCTTCGTCTTCACGCAGACCACCCGCTTTAGCGGCAGCCTCGTCGGTTATTTCTTGGCGTAACTCATACGCTGAAGCAATGGTTAAACGGCCCAGTAATTTGTTATCAACATTAACAACCGGCATTGCCATTTTTTCGCTATGAATAACCACTTCCGCAGCTTCGTATAAATCATCATCTGCATGCAGCGATACATAGTCATGGTTTGCTAAAGTAATTAAACTGTCGTTGTCATTGGCTTTTATTAAATCATTAATTGCCACTTCACCAATTAAACTGCCCTTACGGCTCACTAAATAAATAACCTCTGTGAACTGCGGCAACCCTTTATGGAGTAACTTTTTAGCGCCTCCCGCGGTTAACTTTTCAGACACTTTTAAAAAGTCAAAACCTAACCAGTGACCTATTTGCTCAGAAGGGTATTGTTGCGCTAATTCATATTGCTTTGTTTGTGCTTCATCGAGTTGTTTTTTTGCATACTCAACAAATCGCTCAGGAATTACTTCTTCAAGCTCAAGCAGTTCTTCTACATTAACTTCGTCTAATAGTTTAAAACCGTCGCTATCATCTAAAGTTTGCAGTAACCATAAGGTGCTGTCATCGCTTAAATTAACAAATATTTCGTGTTGCGTGTCTTCATCTAACAACTGCCAAATTTCAAGGCGCTGCTCTTTAGGTATTGCTTCAAAAAGCAATGATAAATGCTCAGTTGATAATGTTAATTGTGCGTCTATTAATAACTTATTTTTGCGCTCTGTGGTGTCGCACTGTAATAAGTCATTTATGAGTTGGGGTAGTTTATCAACCGGATACTCAATCATCTTAAGCCTTAAATTTTAGTAGGTTATATTAGTAAATAGTCACTTATTAATATGTATTGCTATTAGTGTAACGTAGCGGGCATAAAATATTGAAAAAATATGCAAACTCATCCGCTTTTTTCGCATTGTATGCGTAAAAATAACCAGCTGTTAATGTTTTTTATTATTTTTTAAATTTAATTATACAAGCACAATCACGACTTACTTTTGATATGATTTCAGATGCTTAAGTGTAGGCAATTTCATACATCTTCATTAACTAACCTGAACTCTGGTTAAGAGATTTACTAACATATTGAATCATCGTTATATTTAATTTTATTTTCTCTAGCCAGAGGTTTTCAGTGAAAACAAGGCGAATTTACGCGTCAATAGCTGGCCTATTGCAAGTAAATTCAACGCAGTTAGCGCTGAAAATAGCTGCTTGAGATAAGTTTATTATCCGGAGCTCAGGTTAACTAGGAAGGATTTTTTGCAGCAGGCAAAATAAAAGCCGTAACTAAAAATTACGGCTTTATAAATGATTAAATTTAAAAATATGTCTTAAATTTTAAACTGCCCTACCAACTCGCCTAAGCTTTCACCACGACCAGCTAAATGTAAACTTACCGATGACGTTGTTTTACTTGACTCTGTTAGCTCATTTACAATTTCTTGAATA
The DNA here is from genome assembly GCF_040308685.1 of Pseudoalteromonas sp. 20-MNA-CIBAN-0454. NCBI lineage: Bacteria > Pseudomonadati > Pseudomonadota > Gammaproteobacteria > Alteromonadales > Pseudoalteromonadaceae > Pseudoalteromonas > Pseudoalteromonas sp. 20-MNA-CIBAN-0454. The sequence goes on from NZ_JBEOOB010000022.1 coordinate 70,646, forward strand.
GCAAAAACATTACGGTTTATTTCTTCGGTTACACTACTTTGCTCTGTTGCAGCTGTTGCTATTTGGGTACTCATATCGTTTATAGTGGTAACCGATGTAGTAACCGCGCCTAAGCTTTCTGAAATAGCACGTGATGACTCAACTGAGCGATTACAGCTTTGCTGACTTGCTTGCATAGCGTTAACCGCCGCAGTAACTAAGTTATGCAGCTCACTAAGCATTTCGCTAATTTCTAACGTACTTACTTGTGTACGACTTGCTAAGCTTCTTACTTCATCAGCAACGACTGCAAAACCTCTGCCCTGCTCACCCGCACGAGCCGCTTCAATTGCTGCGTTAAGTGCCAGTAAATTTGTTTGCTCTGCAATACCACCAATAACGCTTAATACACTATTAATCTTTTTAGATTGCTCACTTAATGAATCAACCTGTTCTGCAGCTGTATTTATTTCGGCCATTAAGTTTGATACTTCACTTAAAGATATATCAACACATTCTTGCGCTCTTGCTACTTCTTGCGTTGCTGCCTGAGTTGACACCGCAACTTGGGTCGTATTTTGCGCCACTTCGTGAGAGGTTGCAGACATTTCAGTAATCGCGGTCGCGACTAAATCAGTTTCATGATTATGTTTTAATAACTTATCTTCAATCACCAAAGTTTGCGTATTTATATCTACTGATGCTGTTTTAACATCGTTAGTTACATCAACCACACTGGCTATAATATCGTGCAATTTACTCACGAATATATTAAACGACTCACCTAATTGGCCAATTTCGTCGTGGCTGTCAATTTCTAAACGTCTAGTTAAGTCGCCTTCACCTTTAGCTATGTCATCAAGGCTTTGCACCATTCTTTGTATTGGTTTAAGCATATGGTTGGCAGCAAATAAAGCACCCGCAATAGTTAATAACAAACAAAAGAACGCAATGATCAATAAGGTGGTTACTTTTTCGTTCATGCTTTTTTGCATAGATAGCTCAAAGCCTTCAAGCTCTGCTTCTATGTCGTCCATATAAGCGCCAGTGCCTAGCATCCAGTTGGTTCCAGGGATCATCGCTGCATAACCAATTTTTTCAACTAAGCCGTTGGTATTTGGTTTTTGAAAATGATAGGTAAATGCTCCGCCACCCTGGCGTGCTTGTGCAAGTAAGCCCACAATGATTTTTTTACCATTGGGATCAGTCATGGCTATTTTGTTTTGCCCTTCTATCGCATCACCTAACATGGCATGAAAAACACTCACGCCATCAGTGTCATAAATAAAGAAATAGCCGTCTTCGCCAAAGGTTAGTTTTCTTAATGCATTTTTAGCATCTTGCTCAGTGCCACTTGCAAGCTGGTGCTGTACTACTTGACTACCAATTTCAATTTCAGTTTTTAATAGCGTTTGTTTATCTTTTAATAACTTACTTTTAAAAGTGTCAAAGCTGTGCTGCTGACTTTGCATTTCTAAATAGTACGAACTTGATAAAAAGCTGACCAATAATAATATTAGCGGCAAAATAGCTAGTAGTAACAATTTGCTTTTCAAGCTTAAATTACTCATTTCTTCTCCAAATAAACACATTGCAAGCTGTAAAATCCCTACTCTTATTTTGTAACTTAGTCGCTGCAAAATTTATAATTTACTCTAGCCCTCCTTCATCACATAAACGGCTAAGTCTATTTAATTTAGGTAGGTACTTACTTAAAAGTATAACTAATGGCTAGTGATTATAGTCGTAGTTACTTTGGTTTAATACAAAAAGACGCCATTGTCATTAATAAACCTAAGCTGAATAGCAATAAAGTTGCAACTTACTCTAGGGCGTGTTGATCTTTGTGGTATGAAAAACAAACAGCATGAAGATAAGGTATAATTGAATTCGCCAGAAAACTTT
>NZ_JBEOOB010000023.1:0-66944 GCF_040308685.1 Pseudoalteromonas sp. 20-MNA-CIBAN-0454
ATGCCTACAGAAAAGTGTAAACGGACACAACCCGCCGGACTCGAGCGGCACGCGGGAGTGCCGCTGTTATAAGTTAAGGTCCGGCCGCTGGTACCACTTTTTATAGCCCCGATCAAATTGGTCGGGGTTTTTTTATGCCTACAGAAAAGTGTAAACGGACACAACCCGCCGGACTCGAGCGGCACGCGGGAGTGCCGCTGTTATAAGTTAAAGTCCGGCCGCAGATGCCACTTTTTATAGCCCCTGTTAGATTTAGCAGGGGTTTTTTATGTCTACAGAAAATAATAAAGGCAAGCAGCACAGAAGTTGTCTTGTAATGACTACTTTATTTAAAGCATGATTACTCTAATAATCTGATGTGATCAGTATTTTACTTAATACCGCTTTATTTGGGCCGTTTATTAAATCGGCCAAGGTGTACTGATCTAAGCAATTAAAAAAGCTTTCTATTGCGTGTGAAAGTACTTTTTTGAGTTGGCATGCTGGTGTAATAATACAAAAGTTATTTTCACCAAAGCACTCTACTAATGCAGACTTCCCCTCAAAAGATCTAACTAATTGGCCTATGTTTATTTGTTCTGCAGCGTGATTTAGTTTGATCCCACCATTTTTTCCTCGGGTACTATTTATATAGCCTTGTGCACTTAATTGTTGCACCACCTTCATTAAGTGGTTTTTAGATACGCCATAGCATTCAGCTATCTCTTTTATTGTTTTAATTTCGTTAGTATTTTTATTTATAGCGAGGTAAATAAGTACGCGTAATGAGTAGTCGGTAAAACGAGAAATATTCATCTGTTGGCCTTTTGCTAATAAATTAAATTATATATTTAATTTATTAGCTCTACAGTACTTTTTTATTAATTACAGGCTGGTTATTAATTAACGTTACTTTTATTGATCTAAACATGCATTTTGTTTGCATGTTTAGGTGTATGTTAACTATGAGCCAATAATAACTGGTAATAATGCTAATTTTAGTCGTGGTTTGGTTACTTACGAAATAAAAAAGCAATTTTGTAAAAATAAACATTTATTTCAACATAATAAAGTACCTATGGAGAGTAGCGATATGCGTAATCGTCAGGGGGATAGCAATGAGAGAATATAAAAGGTTATGGTGGGCCCTTTTAGGGGTCGTCGCAGTCACCTTTTCATTATTAGGTTACTACGGCACAGAAATTTACCGTGAAGCACCGCCAATACCAGCCGCGTTTGTATCAGAAAGTGGCAAAGTGTTAACCACAGAAGAGCAAATACTTGACGGGCAAACTGCGTGGCAATCTGTTGGTGGCATGCAATTAGGTTCGGTTTGGGGGCATGGAGCTTATCAAGCGCCAGATTGGACAGCTGACTGGTTGCATCGCGAGTTAGTGAGTTGGTTAAATTTAGCTGCAGAAGATCAATTTGGCACAGCATACGATGAACTCAATGAGCAGCAACAGCATATGCTGCGCTATGATCTTAAAAAAGATTATAGAACAAATACTTATAATACAAAAACCAACACTGTGAGCTTATCGCCGCGACGTATGCAGGCAATAGCGCAAACCAGTGATTATTATAATGCGTTGTTTGGTGGTGCAGCTGAGCTGCAGCAAACCCGTGCTAACTATGCAATGAAAGAAGTTACTTTGCCCAGTGCTGAGCGCAGGGCACGTTTAAACGAGTTCTTCTTTTGGACGGCTTGGGCGGCATCTACTGAGCGTTTAGATGGGAATGCAACCTATACCAATAACTGGCCGCATGAGCCGTTAATTGATAATAAACCCACTACCGAAAACATAGTATGGTCGCTGGTCAGTATTGTGTTACTGGTTGCAGGAATTGGAGCATTAGTGTGGGCGTGGGCATTTTTACGCAGGCAGGATGACGAAGAGCCAATCGTGCCAAAAACAGATCCTATTTTATCTTTTAACTTAACGCCTTCGCAAAAATCTTTAGGTAAATACTTATTTTTAATTGTAGCTTTGTTTACCTTTCAAATATTTGTAGGGGCATTTACCGCTCATTATACCGTTGAAGGGCAGGGCTTTTATGGCGTGCAAACCTCTGAATGGTTCCCCTATAGTTTAGTGCGAACTTGGCATATTCAGTCGGCGTTATTTTGGATTGCAACAGGCTTTTTAGCGGCTGGTTTATTTTTAGCCCCAATTATTAATGGTGGCGAAGATCCTAAGTTTCAAAAGCTGGGTGTTGATGTATTGTTTTGGGCGTTAGTATTGGTAGTAGTTGGCTCGTTTATTGGTCAGTACTTAGCAATTGCGCAAATAATGCCGCCAGAACTAAACTTTTGGTTAGGCCATCAGGGCTATGAATACATTGATTTAGGACGACTATGGCAAATTGGTAAATTTGTTGGAATATTGCTGTGGTTAGTATTAATGATGCGTTGTATTACACCCACTTTAAATAAAGAGGGTGATAAAAACTTACTGGTTTTATTTATGCTGTCGGTAATTGCGATTGGCTTATTTTATGGTGCGGGTTTTTTCTACGGCGAGCGTACGCATATTTCAGTAATGGAATATTGGCGCTGGTGGATTGTGCATTTATGGGTAGAAGGTTTCTTTGAAGTATTTGCCACAACAGCACTGGCCTTTATATTTTTTAATATGGGTTTAGTGTCTAAACGTATGGCTACAGTGGCTTCGTTAGCGTCGGCTTCGTTGTTTATGTTAGGCGGTGTTCCGGGGACTTTCCATCACTTGTACTTTTCGGGTACAACTACACCCGTTATGGCTGTAGGTGCAACTTTTAGTGCGCTTGAAGTAGTGCCACTTATAGTGCTTGGTCATGAAGCATGGGAGCATTATAAATTAAAAACGCGTGCGCCTTGGATGGAAAATGTTAAATGGCCAATAATGTATTTTGTAGCCGTTGCATTTTGGAATATGTTAGGTGCAGGTGTGCTGGGCTTTATGATCAACCCACCAATTGCTTTGTATTATATTCAAGGACTTAATACCACAGCAACACATGCTCATGCAGCTTTGTTTGGCGTTTATGGCTTTTTAGCGCTGGGCTTTACACTACTCATATTAAGATACATTCGCCCGCATTTAAAATTTGATGAAGGCTTAATGAAAACCTCTTTTTGGTGGATGAATATAGGGCTAGCGTTAATGCTATTCACTAGCTTATTACCGGTTGGTATTATTCAATTTATTGCCAGCGCATCAGAGGGACTTTGGTATGCACGTAGCGAAGCATTAATGCAAAGCGATACTTTGGTAACGCTACGCTGGGTGCGCACCATTGGTGATGTAGTATTTATGGTGGGCGCATTAGCGGTTACTTGGCAAGTTGTTAAAGGTGTATTTAGCTCGCCAGAAAAAGCAGTTAAAACGCCCTAGTTATATTGTAAATATATAAAATAAAGTTAAACAAAAATGACGCTAAACAGCGTCATTTTTTATTGGTGTTTTTACTCTAGTGAGTTTTAGTTACTATGTAGTTTATTAAATGTTTTGCATAATAACTCAAAATAGCCGGGTAATTATTTGCATTGCTCAGTGCATTGCGCATTATCTACTTACTCACGTCAAAATTTTCTATAACAGCACTGCACAGTGTTGCTAAAGGCAGATAATAAAAAGGAACACAGATGAAACGCTCATTAATCTCATTAGCTATTGGCTTAGCAAGCCTAGGGGCATTTAATGCCAGTGCCAATATTAATATCGATAAACAGATAAATCAGGTTGAAGATAAGGTGATTGAATGGCGTCGCGATTTTCATCAGCACCCTGAGTTAAGTAACCGCGAAACACGTACCGCTGCGATTGTAGCACGCCATTTAAAAGCCTTAGGGATGCAGGTTGAAACTGACATTGCTTACACAGGTGTAGTGGGGATTTTAAAAGGCGGTAAGTCGGGGCCAACAGTAATGCTGCGTGCCGATATGGATGCACTGCCAGTAACCGAAAAAGCTGATGTGCCTTTTAAATCACTGGTAACTACCAAGTATAATGGGGTTGATGTTGGGGTTATGCATGCCTGTGGGCACGACACGCATGTGGCTATGCTAATGGGTGCAGCTGAAGTATTAGCCGCTGTAAAAAATGAATTACACGGCGATATTATGTTTGTGTTTCAGCCAGCAGAAGAAGGCGCGCCACAAGGCGAAGAGGGCGGAGCTGAGTTAATGTTAAAAGAGGGGATATTTAAAAAGTATCAACCCGATGTGGCGTTTGGCATTCATGTTATGGCGGGATTAAACAGCGGCCAAATTGGTTATCGTAGTGGCCCAATTATGGCCAGTGCCGATCGCTTCGAAATAACGGTAAAAGGTAAGCAAACGCATGGTTCATCGCCTTGGGGTGGGGTCGATCCTATTTCAGTTGCTGCACAAATTGTCTCAGGGGTTAATCATATTGTTAGTCGTCAAATAGATATAACTAAAGAGCCTGCCATTATCTCGTTTGGTAAAATAGCCGGCGGCGTACGTAACAATATTATTCCCGATAGTGTAGAAATGGTAGGCACTATTCGTAATTTTGATATGGATAACCGCCAACAAATTTTTGAAAAATTAACCACTACAGCTACGCATATTGCTAAAGCGTCGGGAGCCGAAGCACAGGTAAATATTTTTAAAGGTTACCCAGTAACGGTGAATAACCCAGAGCTTACCGCGCAAATGTTGCCAACACTTAAAAATATAGTAGGTAAAGATAACCTGTTTGATGTGCCAAAAGTAACCGGCGCAGAAGACTTTGCTTTTTATGCGCAGCAAGTACCGGGTTTATTTTTGTTTTTAGGCGGCACGCCAACAGGGCAAGATGTAAAAACAGCACCAACCAACCATTCGCCGTATTTTTATGTTGACGAGTCAACGCTTAAAGTGGGCACTAAAGCAATGAGCCAGCTGGCGATTGACTATTTAGCTGCACAGCAAAAAAACTAACATAAACTTAGCTCACGCTAGGATTAAATAAATTACGGGCGCTAATAGAAGAGGCGCCCGTGTTGTTTTTGCAGTAATTAGCGTGTAAAAGCATTAGCAACTAGTATCAAAGAGCATAAGAAAGTACTCTCAAAGGTGTTTTTTTTACCAGTTCGGGTATTATCCGCCCCAACATAATTGATCGGTTGTAATTTATGACTCATTTAAGTGCAAAAGAAAATATTCAAGCCATTGTTAAAGCTATTAAGGCTGAAGAGGCGAAGCTACGCGCTAAGCATCCATTATTAACGCATCAAAATACCTTGGGATTGGTTATTTTACTGTTATCTCTTGGGGCATTAGTTGGGGTTGGCTTTTTATATTATTTAGCCATTATTCCTGCGTGGTTATGTATTATTTTAGCTGCTATGGCTGCATCTATTTCGCATGAGTTAGAGCATGATTTAATTCATAAACAGTATTTTAGTAATCAGCCATTTATGCATAATTTTATGATGCTAACCGTGTGGTTAATGCGCCCTAATACTATCAGCCCTTGGTATCGTCGTAAGTTACATTTACACCATCATAAAACTTCAGGCACACAACAAGACCTAGAAGAGCGCTTAGTGGGTAACGGTATTAAAAATCCTTTGTTACGCGCGTTGGTTATTGTGGATGGCTTATTAGGCTTATTAATTAACGCCAAACGTTTTTCTAAAGAAATTAAAGGCTTTCACTTTTTTAAGATATTTAATGCCGGTTTTCCTATTACCACCGCTTACTTTATTGTTTTATACAGCGTAATTATATTTCATGGCGTTAATTTATTTACTGGGCTTGCACAAAGCTCGCCGGCTTGGTTATTAAGCACTATGTCGCTATTTGAGTTTTTAATGGTGGTGTTAATTGTACCTAATATTGTGCGCTCGAGCTCGCTAAATTTTGTTACCTCGTGCATGCATTACTATGGCGGTGTAACCAATATGCTGGAGCAAACCCATGTGTTAACCAGTCGGGTATTTATGCCGTTTCACTTGTTTTGTTTTAACTTTGGTAAAACCCATAGTATTCATCACTTTGTGCCAAATCAGCCATTTTATTTACGCCAAATGCTAAGTAAAAAAGTGCTAAATGTAATGCGCGAACATGGCGTGCGTTTTAATGATTTTGCCAGTATTAAACAGGCAAATTTTTATAATGCTAACGCCAATTAAACTTTTAATTTAACTAAAACACCGTGGCAGTAATGATTGCAAAACCCACTGAAAATGAGCTAATTGCGCAATGTGTTGAAGCAATCAATTCAACTGGTTTTGCACAAAAAATAGTTAATTACATTGCTCATTTAGTGCAATTTGACTGCGCGGTGATTTTAGGCTGTAGAGCCCATAAACACCCCATTTATTTATACGACTCGATAGATACTCGACGCGAGTTATTGTTTCAGCGCTATTTAACCAATTCGTTTATTAACGATCCCTTTTATATTGAACTGTCAAAAAGTGGCCATGAAGGTGTGTATCGGTTAGTCGATATCAGCGCAAATAAAGACTTAGCAGCTTATACCCAATACCAGCAACAGTTTTATAACGAAACCGGTTGGGTAGATGAACTAAGTATAAGTGTGCGCACAGATGAGAGCCGCTGGATTGTTATTTATTTAGGCTTTTTAGAAAGCAAACAACGCTTTAGCGCCGCACAAAAAAGCACCTTAATAGCTCATTTTAGCCTTATAAAAGCATTATGCCGCCAACATTGGGGCAATAACTTATTATTGCTTGGGCCTTTAACTACCACAGCTACAGGGCAATTAATTGAGCGTGGCTTAGCTACCTTTGCCAACGAGCAACTTACCACCCGCGAGCGACAAATAGCTATGCTATTAGTGCAAGGCTGCGACTCTAACGATATTGCTAAGCAATTAAATATCACCTTAGGTACAGTTAAAAACCACCGTAAACGTATTTACGCACAATTAAAAGTGTCTTCGTTGAGTGAGTTTTTTCAGCTGTTTTTAAACCACTTAATCACTAGTGAGTAAGATTAGTTAGCATAAATATTTGCCTTGCCTTAATACTACTTTCGCACCGTTAAACAGCGCTTCTACTTAAATTGATTAATATAAAGTACTTTCTATCCCTTTAGGGATATATGGTTGTGTAGCAGCTTTAATTAGTATTTTTACCCTAACTAATTAACACATGTGTGTGGGATAAATACAATGACAACACAATTACTGGAAGATATTACACATCGCGGCCTGGTTTCTCAGGTTAGCGATTTAGCGCAGCTTGAGCAGTTATTAGCAACTTCACAAGTTGTGTATTGTGGTTTTGATCCTACCGCGGGCAGTTTACATATTGGCCACTTAGTACCTTTGCTAATGCTAAAGCGTTTTAATGATGCCGGTCATAAAGCGGTGGCATTAATTGGTGGCGCAACCGGGTTAATTGGCGATCCAAGCTTTAAAGCCACCGAGCGCAGCTTAAACAGTAAAGAAACCGTACAAGGTTGGGTAGCAGATTTAAGCTCACAAGTAGAGAGCGTAATGAACCCGCATTTAAGCGAGCCAATTCAATTAAAAAATAATGCCGACTGGTTTAGCGGTATTGAAGTGTTGGATTTTTTTCGCGATGTAGGTAAGCACTTTTCAATTAATAATATGATCAACCGCGAGTCGGTAAAGCAACGTTTGCAACGCCCTGATCAAGGTTTATCGTTTACTGAATTTAGTTACACTTTATTGCAGTCGTACGACTTTGCTAAATTAAATAGCGAACTGGGTTGTAGTGTGCAAATTGGCGGCAACGATCAGTGGGGGAATATAGTAAGTGGGATTGATTTAACCCGCCGCTTAAATAAGCAAACTGTGTATGGATTAACTTTGCCACTTATTACTAAATCAGACGGTACTAAGTTTGGTAAAACGGAAGGCGGCGCAATTTGGCTTGATCCGAAAAAAACCTCACCGTATCGCTTTTACCAATTTTGGTTAAATTGTGACGATGCCGATGTATACAACTTTTTGCGTTTTTACACCTTTTTATCGGTAAAAGAAATTGAAGCCATTGAAGCGAATGACATTACCAGCCAACAAAAGCCTCAAGCGCAAGGTATTTTAGCCGAGCAATTAACCCGCTTTGTACATGGCGAACAAGGCTTAGCAAGCGCGCAGCGCATTACGCAATTATTGTTTAACGGCCAAGTACAAACACTCACCTTGGCAGAGCTTGAGCAATTAGAGCAAGATGGGCTCGCCGTACACGCTATTAGCGACGCGAAAATTAATATTGCTGAGTTACTGGTTAAAAGTGAACTGGCCAGCTCAAAGCGTACTGCACGTGAGTTAATAAACGCGAATGCGATTAAAATTAATGGCGAGGCCATTACAGATGAGCACGCACAGTTAGATTTTCCGCTGTTTGATCGTTTTTGGGTAATGCAGCGTGGTAAAAAGCAATTTAGGCTTATTAAGTTAGCTTAAAGTGTTACAGGCGTGTTGAATTGAACATCCTATGAAATAAAAAACGCACATAGCCTGTCTACTAATTAGGTTAATAGCCTTTTTGAGGTAGTACTATGTGTAGTTCAATGAAACGTAGCCGTGAGGTAAAAAAGTTACAGCTTAACTTTGAAGACGATCTTAGTAATGAGCAACGCTTGCGCTTTGCTGCTAAAGCAAATATAGCGCAAGCGCGCCGTGATGCGCTTAATAAAAACAGTGCTGATAAGCATATTGCTAAATCACGCTTTTTTAATTTATTTCGTTGGTTTAAACAGTATTTACCATAAATTTAGAGGCACTAAATAGTTGCTTTAGGCTGTGGTGTTTTATTGCTATGCAGGTACACTTTTAGTATAAAACTCGTGTAATACCGAAGCACCCTTAAGGGTGGAGCTCGTTAAAAATAATGGATATATAAAATGAACATAACTGGAAGCTGTTACTGCGGCGACATAAAATACCAAGCGAAAACACAAAGTAACACGCTATTAGTGTGCCACTGTAGTGATTGCCAACGCATGTCGAGTGGGCCATTTAGAGCGGTAATAATGAGTGAGCCTAACGGCGTTACTTTTACGCAAGGTAAGCCTAAAGAATATATAAAAACGGCGCAAAGTGGTAATAAACGTGCGCAAGGGTTTTGTGGTAATTGTGGCACCTCACTTTATGCTACCAACGAAGCGACAGAAAACCGTGTATATGGCCTTAGAATAGGGGCGGTTGATCAACGCGATGAGTTTACGCCAGTAGCGCAAATTTGGTGTCAGTCTAGCGTTAGTTGGTTGAACGATTTAGTGCAAGTGCCTGCATTTGCCACCACCCCAAAAAATTAGGTTTATGATGAAAAAAATAACATTAATTACCTTATTCACCAGTGTATTGAGCAGTGGTTTTGCTAATGCAAAAAACAGTGATATTGAGCACTTAAATGCGGCCTCAGCAAGTTTACCTTTTTCGCAAATTGTAAGGGTCGATAATACCTTGTATATGTCGGGTCAAATTGGGCTTACAAGCAGTGGTAAACTAGCACAAGGTGGTTTTGCAGCAGAGACTAAGCAAACGCTCGAAAATATAAAAAGCACCCTAGAGCAGCATAATTACAGTATGAAAAACATAGTAAAGTGTACGGTTATGCTAACCGACATAAATAACTTTAAAATGTTTAATAAAATATATGCTGAATACTTTACCCCGCCATATCCTGCGCGCAGTGCGTTTGCAGTAAAAGCGTTAGCACTAAATTCAGTTGTAGAGGTTGAATGTATTGGCGCTGTTTAAGCTAAATATATAAAAAGTACTAAACTATAATTAGTTATAAAAGTGGGCAAATGATTACACCGCCCACTTTTAATTAACGCTTACGCTTTGTTGCGCATAGTAATATTACGCCCGCCTAAATAACCAAACACCGCACATAGCGCGCTCGCACCTGCGCAAAACCATAAAGTAGATGCCCAGTTACCAAAATAACTATGCAGCGCACCTGCAATAATAGGTCCAGTAGCGGCAAGTAAATAACCAATACACTGCGCCATACCAGAAAGTGCCGCAGCTTGATGTGAGTCGTGAGTACGTAAACTAATAAACGACAAGCCCAATATAAAGCATGCACCCGAGCAAAACCCCATAGTGATTGACCACACAGACGCATAGTCTGGCATATACAACAGTCCAATCGACGACAGGCTTGCCAACACTCCTAAAACAAAGGTGAGTACGCGCTGATCTTTTAGTTTTGCTAATAAGGGAATTAAGATAATACCGGGTAAAGCCGAAGCTACCTGAAATGAGCCTTGCAGCGCACCCGCTTGTTGTGCGCTGTGGCCACTGTCTATTAAAATGCTTGGTAACCAGCCAATAATTATATAAGTAAATAACGAGTTACAGCCAAGTAGCAAAGTAATTTGCCACGCAAGGGCTTGGCGCCACACTTTTACGTCACCGGTGTTTTCAACCAGATCTTTAGTCGGTTTGGTGCGTAGCTTTAATTGCGGTAGCCAAATAAATAAACTTATTAAAGTAATTAACGCGTAACTGGCTAAAGCAATTTGCCAGCCCATTTGTTTATATTCGGCAAGGGGAATAATTAACGCTGAGTAACTACCGCCAAAAATACCCATAGCAAGCACATACGCCGAGGTCATTACAGCCACTTTGTGTGCAAAGTCGCGCTTAATTAAACTCGGTAACAGCACATTACCTATCGCAATGCCGACCCCAATGACGGCGGTGCCTAAATAAAGTACCGGCACAGAATCTATCATGCGCGATGCTAAGCCTAAGCCAATTAAAATAAGGGCAATAAAAAGCGACACTTCTAAGCCTTGCCTTTTAGCTAAACTAGTGGCTAATGGGCTTGCTAAAGCAAATGCAATTAACGGTAAGGTGGTAAGCATACCGGCTTGTGATGCGCTTAAATTAAAACTAAGAATTATTTGGTCCAGCACGGGGGCTAAACCAGTCACTGGCGCACGTAAGTTACTGGCAATAAGTAAAATTCCCAGTACTAATAATGCGTAAGATAAGCGAGATTGAGATTGTTGAGTTAACAAGGTAAACGTCCTAGCAGGTTGGTTATTTAGCAAGAAGCAATAGAGACTAGTATAAAGGCTAAGTCATCACTATAATTTAGTAAAAGAGACATTAAATAACTAAAAACAGACAAAATGCAGCTTCCCCAAGATTGGAATGAAATAAAAAACTTTGAAATCATGCCGCAACCGGTTATTGCTAAAATAGAATATGCCCAGCTTAGCCGTGAAATTCCGCTGCATACTCATCCAAAAGGGCAGTTAATTTTAGCCCTGCACGGTTATGTTACCTGTGAAGTGGCAACAAAAATGTGGATGGTGCCTACTCATAGCGCCATTTGGATCCCGGCAAATGTAGAGCACAGTAATAGAGCATCTGATAATGCGCATTTATGCCACTTATTTATTGATGCAAACTTACAAGGTATGCCAAGTACAGCCTGTACATTAACCATTAGCCCATTAATAAAAGAGTTAATGCTTAGTTTGGCAAGTAATCAGCAAAACTATAGCTTAACGGGTAAAACCGCACGGCTTGCACAGGTATTATTTGATCAGCTGGTGGATATGCCAATTCAACCTTTAGACTTTGTACTATCAAAAAACAGTGTTATTAAAAACATGAGCAATCAACTTATTAGCCAGCCTTATAGCCGTAAAACATTGCCACAATGGGCACAGCAATTTGCTTTAACTGAACGTACTTTAGCGCGGTTAATAAAAAAAGAAACCGGTATGACCTTTGGTAAATGGCGCACTCAATTGCATATTATAATTGCACTGCAGGCGTTATCTAATCAGCAAAGTGTGCAGCAGGTATCGGAGCTATTAGGTTATGAGTCGGTGAGTGCGTTTATTACTATGTTTAAAAAAGTAATGAAAAAATCGCCCATGCGTTACATGAGCGATCTGGATGTTTACCAGCTATAAGTTGCTGAGATCATGGCGTTACGTGGCCGCCCTGGAAAGTAGCGGTCGCCGGTAAAGCTAGTGTAATCGGCGCGCTCGGCATAAGCGGTATCGGTTAAGTTAATAATACGCGCTGCAAGCGCTAAGTTATTTGTTATTTGCCACTGTACTCGTAAACTTAAAATGTCATGCCCGTTATAACTGTGTAAGTTTTCAGGATCGGTATAGTAACGACCAACATGATGCCATTGCAGTGCCACATTGGCGTTATTAAACGCCTGCCAGGTTAAATCTAAATTGGCAATTTTACGCGGGGCGGTATCAACATCATTATCTTTAATATTGATATTATTGAGTATTTGTTCATTAGTATAACTATGCTTGGCATAACTGGCGGCAAAGTTAACTGACCAAGCTGAGGTGAGAGCATGCTCAAGTTCAAGCTCAATCCCGCGGTGGCGCGAGCTGCCATTATTCACGGTAAAAAAGTCGCTGTCGCGGTAAATAGTATGGTGCTTACTCATAGCATAAACCGATAAATTATAACGACTATTTTGATAAACGCCTTTTAAGCCAAACTCAGCATTATTAGCTATTTCGGCACTTAAATTAGTGGTGTTTTGCTGGCGTTGTAACTGATATAACTCGGCGGCTTGTGGCGCTCGGTAGCCACGCGAAAAGTTAGCATAAAGCAGGTTATTAACAGTGTACTGATAGCTAACCCCAAGTTTTGGCGATAAGTTACTAAAATTATTTTTTGTACTTGCAGGGCGGCTATATCGGCAACCACCAAATCCGCACTCTGTACCGTCTTCTTTCGTGCGCCCCGCTAACATGTTGTTAGTGTAGTCGTATTGCATGTGCTCATAACGAGCGCCAAGAGTCACTAACCAATCGTTTAGTTGCAGATCAACACTGGCAAAAGGTGCATATAAAGTGGCATTTACGTCGTAATCGTAATGCTTACCTTGGGGGACCGTAGCAACTAAAAATGCCGAGCCTTGAGTTGGCTTGTTTTGACTTTGTAAAAAGTCGGCGCGGGTGTATTCGCCATCTAGGCCAAAGTTAAGCTTAATATTATTCTCTAGCTGATGTTGATAAAGCGACTGCAGCCCCACACCGGTTTGACTGTTGTACTCTAGTGGCGTACCAGGTAAAAAATGCTTAAAAAAGTCCATACTTTGGTTACGTAAATACACCGTTGTTGAGAGCGTATCGTCATTTAGTTGCCAAGTGGCGTTACTCCATACTCGTAACGAACGTGCTTTTCTAAACGCATCCGGATCAAAGTTTTGTTGTGCTATGCTCTCGTCTTTATAGCTTTTAAGGCCAGTAATAAAGCCTGCGGTTTGTTGATCTAAATGGGTATAAGTAAGCCCAGAAGTAAGCGCTAAATCGCTATTATTATACCGGTGACGTAAGTTTACCTTTTGTTGTTTTACGCTTTCATCATCGCGATAGCCGCTGTCGTCAGTAATGCTGGCGTTAATACCTAACCCACTGCTGCCCATATCGTGGCCAGCACGTAATTTATAGCGGTTATAGCCAAACGAGCCATAATCTAGTCCGATTAAGCCGCCATCTTGCGTTGTATCTGGGGTGATCACGTTAATAACCCCATGCACCGCATTTGAGCCATACAGGGCAGAACCAGGGCCTTTAAGTACCTCTATACGCTGCGCCATTTCGCTATGTGCTTCAAACAACTCGTTTATATTACAAAACCCAGCTGCTCTTAGTGCAATACCATCCTCAAGTGTGAGTAAACCACCACAGGCACCTGCACCGGATAAAACAGGTGAGCGCAGCGCGGGTAAATATTCTTGGCCATTACCACGTTGTATATTTGCGCCAGCGACTCTTTGCATGGCTTCTTCAATATGTGTTGGAGCAATGGCATTTAATTGTGCTTCATTGAGCACGCTAATAATTACGGGTAACTGTGTACTAAGCGCCTCAACACGCGACGCAGTGGTTGTTATGCGCTCAATTGGCTGAGCATCATTTTGCTTGGCAATGGCTATAAGTGGTAGCTGAGAGAGTAATAGCAAAGGGGGTAAGTAATGGCGTTTCATATATTCCTACACATTGATTATATGGCAATAGTGCTATGGTAAGCGTTAGGCAAACGTATTGAAATAACTTGCGTTAAACGGTATTGCGTAAACGATAAAGCCGATAAGTAATTGATAAAATAAAGCACATAACAGCCGGTACTACTAAAGTTGCTACAGAAAACAATTCAAATAGCATAAACCCAATTACACCACCGCATAAAAAACCTAGGGTGATCAGTAAAAACACCATGAATTTTCGGCCATCTACAGCATCGCCTTTTAATGCGCGGCCCATCATTAAACCAAGGTCGGTAAAAATACCGGTTAAATGTGTAGTACGTACTACTGCGCCACTGTAATTGGTTGCCAGCGCATTTTGTAAACCACAAGCGGCAGATGCCAGCACTATGCCATAAACAAAGGAGCTATAAAGTAAGTAGGCACTGGCTAGTAGTAATAACCCTTCAATAAACAATAAAGTATCGTAATGTCGGCCTAACTTTAACGAACCACCGTTGAGTAAAAACCCCGACAACGCAGAGCCAAGCATAAAGCTAATTATGATACTAAACAGTAATAATGCCGCACTGCCATCACTCATTAATTTAATGCCAAATAAAGTAACAGAGCCCGACAAATGAGAAATAGCCTGATGTTCAAATCCTAATAAACCCACGGCGTTCACAATGCCGGCAATAAATGCCAGTGTAAATGCGCCATATTCAACCCAGCGTGGCAGCTTTGTAAACATAGTTAACTTCTCTATACTTGGTTATAGATATATTTAATATCATACACTTAAACTTTCTTCTTCTAAAATAATGATAAAAAATAACCGTAATTAAATATATCTCTATTTTATATGGCTTAAGTTAAATTGATCGTGCAATTTTAGTGCTTCGTATTAGTTATTTTTTAAAGAGAAAATAACTATGTTTAACGCCCAGCAGCAATCGCGCATTATAGAAATGGCATGGGAGGATAGAACCCCGTTTGAAGCAATAGAGCAACTTTATGGCTTAAACTATTCGCAGTTGGTGGTTTTTATGCGCCAAAATATTGCCAGCGGTAGCTTTAAAGTATGGCGAAAACGCCACGCTGGGCGCAAAACCAAACATTTAAAGCTGCGTGATCCCGCCATTATGCGCAGCCATTGTAAAACGCAATATAAGCAGCGTTAAGATTAATTTATACAGAGTTTCATATAATGTTCAGGCTAACTTGTTAATCTTGCGTTATTAACTAAAGCAGAGATTAACTATGTATAAAACCATTTATAGCGCATTAATTATTTTAATATTGAGCTCATTTAACGCACAAGCAAAGCACGACAAAGATGATTATTATGATAAGCACCATAATAAACATAGTAAATACGAGCATGGCTCAAACAAGCACTACAATAAAAAACACCATAATAAAAAACACTATTCAAATAAGCATGAGTGGAAAAAACACCATAAAAAATATGATCGCCACGATAACCACTTATCTAAAAAAGAAGCTAAAAAACTTATTCGTCAAGGGTGGACACCACCGGGTTGGCATAAAAGTTACCACAGAGGTGATATTTTAGAGCGTGATATTTATAAGCGTGCCAAAGTAATAGACAGATACCGAGATAAAGGTACTGTACGCATAGAGGTAGATCGTACTATTATTCATATGGTACACGACACGCGCGAAATACTGTCTATTTTGAGTCGATAAGCAACCAACAGGAATTTAAATGTTTATTACGCTGGCAATAATAACAAGTTTTTTATTATTTATAACGCTATTACCTATGGCGTATAGCCAGCATTACCTGGTGCGTGGTTGCGACTTTATTCGCTTACAAGTGTTTTATATTGCAAGCTTTATAGCATGTGTTGCTGGGTACTTTGCATTTAATAACGCCACAGACTTTTTGTATATTGTTGCAGGCGCTGTATTAATTCTGTTTTTACAGGGAAAGTGGATATACCCATATACTTGGTTGGCAAAAAAAGAAGTGCAAAGCGCCTCAAAACACATTGCGCACAGTGTAAGAATTATGTCGGCAAATGTACTTATGTCGAACCATAACAGTGAGCAATTAATTAGCTTGGTTGATCAGCATCAACCCGACCTGCTTATTACCCTTGAAAGTGACAGCTGGTGGCAAAATAAGTTATCAGTACTTAAAAAAGACTATCCATATTACATAGAGTGCCCTAAAGACAACCGTTACGGCATGCACCTATACAGTAAATTTAAAATATTTGACGCACAAATATGCCAGCTAATAGAAGACGACATACCGTCAATTCATATTTTATTTGCAAGTGCACAAGGGGTTAAAATGCAAGCGCACTTTATTCACCCAGCGCCACCAAGCCCCACCGAAGAAGACTCATCGCGGCCGCGCGACTCAGAACTAATTATGGTAGCAAAAGCACTTAAAAACCCAACACGGCCAACCATAGTTGCCGGCGACTTAAACGACGTAGCTTGGTCGCGCAGTACCCGTTTGTTTATGCAAATTAGTGGCTTACTAGACCCCCGTAAAGGCCGTGGCTTTTACAATACTTTTCATGCAAGTTACTTTTTTATGCGCTGGCCGCTGGATCATTTATTTCACAGCGAAGGGTTTAAAGTAAAGCGTATAAAACGATTAGCTAAATACGGTTCTGATCACTTCGCGCTATTAACCGAGCTAACCTTTGAAAATGCCGACCAACAATCGCTAGAAACTAAATCGGCGCAGCACAAGCAAGAAGAGATTCAACAACTCGCTATGAGCAAAGCAGATAAACGCAAAGTGCCAGTGTTTGAAAAGAGTTAAGCTTTCAGTAATTAATTTATAAAGAGCTTAGGTGCTGCGTTTTAGCACGTGATAAAAATGATGAGTAAAAGTGCGATATAAAATCGTAATAACAAAAATTGATGTTAGATAAATTGAATACAAAAACACCGCGCTGAATTAGCGCGGTGTTTTATTTTACTTTCTAGTAACGAGTGTTTAGTACTCGTACTTTATAGTAAGTTTATGAGCTGTGGATCATGATGCTTTTAACGTTCACAAATTCGCGCATGCCAAAGCCGCCGTGCTCTCGACCGTAGCCACTTTCTTTAACTCCACCAAATGGTAAGTTTGGTTGCGCTAAACCGTAGCCGTTTATGTTGATCATGCCGGTGTCGAAGTGCTTTTTAGCCAGCTCAATGGCTTTTTTCTCGTCTTTTGAGAAAATGCCGCCACCTAAACCATAGCGAGACGAGTTAGCAATTTTCATTGCATCGTTGTTGTCTTTCGCTTTTATAAGCGAGGCAACAGGGCCAAATAATTCGTCATCGTATGCTGGCATGCCTGGCGCTAAATTATCAAGTAGCGTAGGAGGGTAGTAAAAGCCGGTTTGCTCTGGTATTTCACCACCGGTGACTATGTTTGCTCCTGCTTTAACCGATTGCATTACTTGCTCGTGAATACCATCGCGTAAATCTTTACGTGCCATTGGGCCTAAATCAGTGCCGTCGGCCATTGGATCGCCCATTTTCATGGCTTCAAACTGCTGTTTTACTTGTGCTTTAAAGTCATCATACAGAGACTCAACCACTACAAAACGTTTTGCCGAAACACACGTTTCGCCGTTGTTGATCATACGTCCTGTTACACAGGTTTTTACGGCAAGCTCTAAATCGGCGTCATCAAGTACTAAAAATGCGTCGTTACTACCAAGCTCTAGTACGGTTTTTTTAACGTATTTACCCGCTTGCTCGGCCACTTTTTTACCTGTGCTATCGCTACCGGTAAAGGTAACGCCGCTAATCGCTTTATGCGCTATGAGTGCGCTGGCTGTTTTGCCATCAATAAGTAGGTTACTAAAGCAGTGCTCAGGAAATCCGGCTTGTTTAAACAAGGTTTCAATTTTTTCGGCCATACCAAATACATTACTGGCATGCTTTAACACTGTGGTGTTACCGGCCATAATATTAGCGGCGCTGTAACGAATTACCTGGTAAAGCGGAAAGTTCCAAGGCTGAATGCCAAGTAGTACACCCGTAGGCTGATAGCTAACAATTGCGCGACCGCCGTCCATGTCACGTTCTTCATCAGCAAGAATTTTAGGGCCGTGCTCGGCACTGTAACGACAAATGCCTGCGCACAGTTCAACTTCTTGCAAACCTTGGGCGTATACTTTACCCATTTCTTCGGTCATAAGCTTGGCTATGGCATCTTTTTGCTCTTCGAATAATGAAGCTAATTTGTTTAAGTGTTTTGCACGTTCGGTCACTGACACTAAGCGCCACTGTAAATAGGTTTGATGAGATTTTTCGATTACCTGCTCAGCTTGCTGTTGCGACAGCAGCGTATAGGTATTAATGATTTGCTCAGTTGTTGGATTGATCGTATTAACTGTGTTGCTCATTGTAATCTCCTCTATGTTTGTCTGTACTGAGAAGTGCAAAGGTAATGCCAGTTAAGGTTCTATTCGAGTTTGTTTATAAGTTTATGTTATTAATGAATTTAATGTTTTTTATAATATGAATTTAATATTTTTATAGTTTATTTATCTGTTATATTTTGTAAACAATGCAAGTAGCTGCAAAATTTACAAGAAAATTAAAGTAATTTACGTGTTTTTAGGCTTAGCTTTTTATTATTAGCTTGCTAGTTAGAGCCAGTAAACCCTCATCAAAAAATGGTTAATATAAATGAATGAAATTTCAATCTTGCCGCTAGGCGATAGCTATCAAGAACTTGCTGCAAATTTAAAACTGCAACTTGCAGCGCAATACCCAATTAAGCATATAGCGCGCGATACCGTATTGTTACAACAAGGGCAAAAGCAGCGTTATGGCTATTTAATTCTTGATGGGGTGTTAGGTGCAATACATGATGATGCACAGGGCGGGCAAAGGTGTAAGGAGTTTTACTTTAAAGATGAGTTTGCGCTACTTTATGGAAACTGGCTAACGAATACCGAAGCGTTTTATCAACTAAAAGTAATTAATAGGGTAAGCGTTATTAGCGTCCCATTGAATATATTTAATCAACCCGAATGGCAAATAATTAAGCAACAACTTATTGCGCAGCAGCTTATATTTAAAGAGGCCAAAGAAGCATTTTTATTGCTTAATACACCCGAGCAACGCTACCGTTATTTATTAGCCGAAAAGCCCCATTGGTTGGCGCAGCTAAGTTTAACTCAAGTGGCTATGTATATTGGTATTTCGGCAATTTCTTTATCAAGAATTCGTAAACGACTTAACTTAAGTTAAGAGTAATAACGTTAAAGCTAGTTAGACTTGCTGTTTTAAGGAGTCACTATGTTTTTAATTGCTCAGTCGTTAGTTGCTATAGCAACATTACTTGACCTTGCTTCGTTTCAGTTTAAGTCGCGTTCGTTAATTTTAACCTGCTTATTTATGTCGGTATTGCTGACTGCAGTGCACTTTTTTATGTTGGGGCACAATAGCGCAGGTTGCTTAATGTTAATTGCCGCCTTTAGGTATTTTTACTGCATTTATGCACGTAAAACGTGGGCAATGTATGCTTTTATGCTGCTGTGTTGCGTGGCTGTTTATTTTACTTGGCAAGATTGGTTTAGCGCACTGGCACTTATTGCGACGTTAATTCAAACGTTTGCATCGTTTCAAAAGCACGACTTACATATGCGTTTATGTATGGTTGTAGGTACTTTATTTTGGATAAGCCATAACGTTTTTGCAGGCTCACCGGTCGCTATTGTTATGGAAAGCTTATTTTTAAGCAGTAATTTAGTTGGCTTGTATCGTTTTTATAGCACAAAAAAAATACCTTGTTGAGCTTTACTCAGGTGTAAGTAAAGCTAATTACAGGCTATAACTGTTTAGCTATTTCTTTGAGTAAATAGGTTTCGCGAATAATCGACAGCCCCTGCTTATCGCTGGTGGCAAGTGTTCGCTCGTTATGCTCAATTGCTTCATTTATATCTACCCACTTGGCAACCATACCATTTTGTTGCTCGTAGTGTTCAAGCTGCGTTTGGCCTAACTTTTGGTCAATATTACATACATAGCAATAAGACTTTATATGAATAATGTCAAAGTCGTCTTTGTACCAAGGGCGGTACTCTTCATATAGGCCGAACTCTTTTTTTATTACTATATTTTGTGCGCCGGTTTCCTCTTGTAGCTCACGTATTAACCCTTGCTCTATACTTTCGTGCTCATCAACACCGCCACCAGGTAAACTAAAGTCATCGTATCTCTTTGTATACATTAATAAAATATGCTGTTTATGCATGGCAATAGCGCGGGCGGTAATACGTGTAAATTGGCTGCCTTGTTCAATATTAATACTTGGGTGAATGAGGGTTTTTAATGGGCGCATTGGCTCTCCTGTAATAAAGTTAAATTATATCAGTTATTTATTTTAGGTTTTTATTAAATAGTATATAAAGTGAGTGTTTTTTAAGTTTAAGTACATCAAGTATGCTTACACTGTTCACTGATGAAAATGTAACTAAATAATATAAGCTCTGTAATTTAAGCGACAAATAGCGCGCCTTTCTTTTAGTGCTAAGGCCAAGTAGAATAATAAAAAAGCATAGGGATTAATCATGTTAAATATACTATTAGTGGACGATGACGTTGAGTTTAGTGACGTGGTTTGTCATATAGTCGAATTCCTCGGCCATAACATAAGTACAGCAACCAGTTTAAAAGAAGCCCATCAGTGGCTAGAAAACAATAGTTTTGATCATATACTGCTCGACTTTATGCTCCCCGACGGTAGCGGCTTACACCTACTAGATCATTTAAAAATGATAGGCCATTCACCTAAAATAACTCTAATATCTGGGCACCCTTCGGTAAAGGGGATTTTAGCCGACATGTGCGAGCCAAATGTTGCGCATTTATTAAAGCCATTGCAGCGTGAAGATCTTGAAAGGGTGTTAAATGGCCCGAAAAAAACCATTAAAAAAACGAAATCATCAGCTATAACCCGCCACTTTGGTACGCTAATAGGCGAGTCTACAGCAATGCATAAGCTGTACACCATGATAGAGCGAGTGGCTAAAACCCACGCCAACGTAATGCTTATGGGCGAAAGTGGTGCGGGTAAAGAAGTGGTTGCTCAGGCCATTCATAATGCCAGCGAATGTGAAGGACCGCTGGTGGCAAGTAACTGTGGTGGTTTTTCAAAAGAGTTAATTAGTAGTGAGCTGTTTGGCCATGAAAAAGGCGCATTTACCGGTGCTATTGCACGTAAAGAAGGCGTGTTTGAACAAGCAAATGACGGCACGTTATTTTTAGACGAAGTAACCGAAATGCCAATTGGTATGCAACCTAACTTACTGCGCGTGCTAGAAACAAAAAAAGTAACACGTGTTGGCGGAAATCGCGAAATACCTACAAATTGCCGAGTTATTTCCGCCACTAACCGTTCACTTACCGATTTAGCGCAAAATAATATTATTCGTGAAGATATTTATTTTAGATTGGCAGTGTTTCCTATAGATATACCCGCACTGCGCGATCGTAAAGAAGACATTCCACTATTAGCAAATGCCTTTTTAGAGCAATTAAATGATGAAAATGGCACCGCATTTAATTGGAATAACGAACAGTTAAAAGAGCTACAAAGCTATGACTGGCCTGGTAACGTGCGCGAGCTACGCCATGCAATACATCGTGCCTTTATTATGAGCGAACCACAAACCAGTGATATTACCTTACCCGATAATTTAGAGTCGCCATTTTCAAAAGTGAATAGCCAAGTTAACGACAAGCAAGTATCGGCAGGACAAACCATTGAAGAAGTAGAAAAAGAACTTATTCATGCCACGCTCGATAAGGTACAAGGTAATAAAACACTGGCTGCACAAATGCTGGGTATTAGTACTAAAACACTTTATAACCGCCTTAATGCTTATGGTGGCATTGGCGAATATAAATAAAATTTGAGGAAAACAATGAGCAATCACAGTAAAAAACCTCTGAATGAGTTAGTACACGATGCGAGAGCGCCACTTAATCGAATTTCGATGAATGCGGAGCTGATAAAGCTGGTGCTAGAAAACGATATGCCCAAAGAGAAAGCACTCGATGCGCTAAATAAAATTATTGCTAACTGCCAACAGTGCAGCGAAAGCTTACAAACAATTACAGACTCGCAATAATTTATCTCTTTGAATTAGGATGCTAAATGAGTACGCAAAAAGAACCAAGTAAAGCTAATGTCATTTGGGCAACATTTATTGTTGTGGTGTTATCTATCATTATTGGTAACGCATTTTTGGCAGTAAATACCATACAAGGATTAAGCCAAACGCAAAATAGTTTAGACAATACCAGTATGCTCACTAGCGCTATCGAAAAGTTACATTTGTCAGTTGTGCAGGCCGAGTCGGGTCAGCGAGGTTATTTACTTACAGAAAAAAGTGATTATTTAGTTCCTTATTATGATGCACTTGAGCAGCTTGAGTCACAAACTGAGCATGTAAAATCATTAAGTTCAGAAATTAATGGCCAGGCAGAGCGTATTGCACTGTTATTGTCGTTAGTGGATCAAAAGGAAATTGAATTAAAAAAGACCGTTAACTTAGCGCAAAATAATAAAGAGCGCAGTGCGCTGTATTTAGTAAACACAGATAAAGGACGAGAGCTGTATAAAAAAATTCGCTTAGCGGTAAATGAAATTCAAGATCGAGAAATGCTGTTTAAAGTTAGCCATTTTTCTAAGTTAGCAAAAATAAAAAATGAAGCTAAAATTACCTTTGTTATTACCGCAGTCACTAGCGGTTTGCTAATTATAGGCATGTTTGTACTTACACGGTTAAATTTAAGAAATGCTGCGCAGTATCGTGCAGAGCTTGAAAAACAAAACGAAACGCTAGCTAACAAAGTGACAGAGCGAACTCAAGAGCTAACGCTTTATTCAGATGAGTTGAGTCGCAGTAACCGCGAGCTAGAAGAGTTTGCCTTTGTAGCAAGCCATGACTTGCAAGAGCCACTGCGTAAAATTCAAGCATTTAGTGATCGTCTCGAAACTATGTTTAAAGATGAGCTAGGTGAAAAAGGCATGGACTATATAGCGCGCATGAAAAATGCAGCGCAACGCATGTCTAATTTAATTAATGATTTATTAGAGTTTTCGCGTATTACCACCCGTGGAAAAAACTTTGTTGATACCGATTTAAATAATGTATTAAATGATATTTTAAGTGATTTAGAAATTGCTATTAAAGAGTCTAATGCACAGGTTAATGTGGGCGATATGCCAATAATTCAGGCCGACCCAAGCCAGATGCAACAGTTATTTTTAAACTTAATTTCAAACGCGGTTAAATTTAGACATCCAAAACAAGAACCGGTTATTAATATTGAACACATAAAAACGAGTGAGTTTAGTGAAGGGCATAATACCGAAGTTTGTTGGCAAATAATTACCGTTAAAGACAACGGTATTGGTTTTTCGCCAGATTATGCAGATAAAATATTTGTTCCATTTCAGCGTTTACATGGTCGCTCGCAATATAAAGGCACCGGCATAGGTTTATCTGTTTGTCGGCGTATAGTAGAGCGTCATGGCGGTACTATAACAGCACAAAGTAACATGGGTGAGGGTGCAAGCTTCATAATAAAACTACCTGTGGAAAGCGAGCTTTTCACATTGCAAGGAGAGGCTTAAATGCCACTTACGAAAGTAAAACCAATCACTATTTTAATGGCTGATGATGATGAAGATGATCGTTTATTAACTCAAGATGCCCTCACCGAAAGCCGTGTACTTAACGAGTTGCATTTTGTTGAAGATGGTGTGGAGCTATTAGAGTACTTGGAGCGAAAAGGTAAATTTGAGCAAAAAGATACATCACCCAGACCAGGTTTAATTTTATTAGACTTAAATATGCCACGTATGGATGGCCGCGAGGCATTGCAAGCTATTAAAGCAAACCCATGCTTAAAGGGTATACCTGTTGTTATTTTAACTACCTCAAAGCAAGAAGAAGATATGGTTAAAGGCTACGACTTAGGTGCTGCGTCGTATATAACTAAGCCAGTTACCTTTGATGGTTTAGTTGAACTAATGAAAGCACTCGGTAAGTACTGGGTTGAGTTTGTAGAGTTACCAAATACTTATAATGATTAAAAACAGCCACTAAAACGGGAGATTGCATGTCTATTAAGGCAACCAAGCTGCTACTTGTTGAAGATGATGAAGATGATTATATTCTTACTAGCGATTATCTTGAGCAGCTCAGTTCCCATACATTTGAGATTGAGTGGGTTAGCGACCCTAAACAAGCAGTTAAAGTACTTAGTGAGAATAAGCATGACATTTGTCTGCTAGATTATCGCTTAGGTGCCTCAGATGGCTTAAGTGTATTAAAACAAGCAATAAAAAACGGCTTTAGTGGCCCAATAATTATGTTAACAGGGCAATCTAATGAAGCGTTAGATTCGGCTGCACTTGATGCCGGCGCTGTAGACTATTTAGTTAAAAGTGAAATGACCACTAGCCGCTTTGCGCGCGCAATACGTTATGCTTTAGCCCGTCGCGATGTTGAAGATGAGCGACTCGAACGATTAAAAGCCGAAGCCGAAAACCGCTCGAAAGATCGCTTTTTAGCGCACTTAAGCCACGAACTACGTACCCC
Organism: Pseudoalteromonas sp. 20-MNA-CIBAN-0454; assembly: GCF_040308685.1. Classification (NCBI taxonomy): domain Bacteria; kingdom Pseudomonadati; phylum Pseudomonadota; class Gammaproteobacteria; order Alteromonadales; family Pseudoalteromonadaceae; genus Pseudoalteromonas; species Pseudoalteromonas sp. 20-MNA-CIBAN-0454. Next base: position 24,501 of record NZ_JBEOOB010000023.1, read on the forward strand.
GCTGTCGTCGGTTTTAGGTTACACCGAATTATTAATGCAAAGCGACTTTAGTAAACAAGCCGAAAACGAGCTAGGTGTAATTTATCGCAATGGTAAACACTTATTAAGCTTACTTAATGACGTCCTCGATTTATCAAAAATAGCGGCCGATAAGCTTGAACTTAATTGCAGTGATGTAAATCTTGATAGCTTAATGGCTGACGTATTTACTTTAATGCGAGTGTCGGCGCTTGATAAGGGCTTGTCATTACGCTTTGAATCGCTGCAACCCTTGCCTTTAATCGTTAATATTGACGCAACTCGCCTTCGACAAATACTTATAAACATTATCAACAATGCAATTAAATTTACCGAGCAAGGCGAAATAACTCTTTGTGCTTGGACTGAGTTTGTTAGCGCCCGTGAAATGCTATTTTTTAGTATTGAAGACTCGGGCATGGGCATTGCCCCCGAAAAACAAGCGCTTATATTTAAACCGTTTGAACAAATAGCCGATGTTGAGTCGCGTGCAGTGGGCGGTGCAGGTTTAGGACTTGCTATTTGTACTGAGCTACTTAACAGAATGCAGGGCTCAATAGCCTTAGATTCAGCAATAGGCAAAGGCTCTAAATTTATTATTTCGCTCTATCCGGGCAATATTAAAAATGTAGAGCGTAGCATATTAAGGCTCGACTTAACCCCTAATATGCAGCAAAAAAATGCACCATGTAAAGTTAATGGTAGGGTATTAGTGGTTGATGATTTACGTGATTTACGCGTTTTAGTTGGCCACATGATCACTTCTGCAGGAGCAAAAGTAGATTACGCTGAGCACGGTAAGCAAGCGCTTGAAAAAGTACGTAATGCCCAGCAACAAGGAATAGACTACGACGCTATTTTTATGGATATACATATGCCAATTATGGGCGGAAAAGAAGCCACCATAGAGCTTAGAAAAATTGGCTTTGAAGGCGCAATTATTGCCTTAACGGCAGCAACTATGAAAGGCATTCATAATGAGTTATCGGCATTAGGGTTTAATAATGTGATAGCAAAACCAGTCGATTCCAACTTACTGTATCAGTGCTTACAAGATACGCTTAGTAAAAATAATAAAACAGCAGATGTATTAATTCCCCCCGAAGTTACCCATAGTAATACCCGCTTTTTATTAGTAGAAGACGACGCCGATGCGGCGCAAATAACGCAACTTTTACTAGAAAGCTTAGGGGTTGAAACACAAATAGCAAGCAGTTATGAGCATTGTTTAGCCATACTTAAAGCAGACGCTAACTACGATAAAGTACTGCTAGATATGAACCTGCCTGACGGCAGTGGTTTAGATTTAGCAAACCATATAAAACAACATTATCCAAAATTAAAGCGCGTTATTGTTAGTGGTATGGAACCTGATCCAGTAAAAATTAAACAGCTTGAAATTGAGCAAGTGCTGCTTAAACCAATTAATTTAGCTTTGCTCGAAACACTTATTTAACCAACAATATAGAGTTGATTTATGCAGTTAGTAACATTGGGTTGTGACAACGTATTGCCCTCAAAAGTGGTGTGTGTAGGGCGTAATTACACCGCACACATTGCAGAGTTAAATAATGAACTGCCAGAGCAAATGGTGTTATTTAATAAGCCTAATAGTGCAATTGGTACTAAGTTGCTAGCAAAGCATAATAAGGATGTTTTACATTACGAAACCGAGCTTTGCTTTGTGGTAAAAAATAGTCGTTTAGTTGGCGTTGGCTTGGGGCTTGATTTAACCAAACGCGAAGTGCAGGCTAAGTTAAAAAACAAAGGCTTGCCGTGGGAGCGAGCAAAAGCGTTTGACGGCTCTGTGCTATTAACGCCGTTTGTTGAGCTTAACGAGGAGATGCAACATTTTAGCTTTGAGCTCAAAATAAACGATCAACCAATACAACAAGGCAATAGCGATTTTATGTTACATAAACCAGCGCAAATTTTAGCTGAAATTAGTGACTTTATGTACTTAGAAGATGGCGACGTGATAATGACCGGCACACCTGCAGGGGTTGGTGAAGTAACGGCGGGCAGTATATTTAGTGTCACGCTGTACGCCAATGAGCAACGTATATTAGCGCATAAATGGCAGGCCGAGTAATAATGCAAAGTTAAAAGTGCACCTATGGAGTAGGTGCACTTAGCTTGCGGTTTTTACTTTTAACTTGGTCTTTTTAATTAATGCGCATTAGCTTAATAAGGCATAGGGTATTGTCTAAAAATACGATTAATAGCGCCGAGAATTTCATCGCTTAAAGTAAGGTTAAACGCGCCTATATTTTCTTTTAATTGCGCCATAGACGTGGCACCAATAATAGTAGAAGTTACGCCATCTACTTTATTACACCAAGCTAGGGCAAGTTCTGCTGGGGTTAAATTATGGGCGTGAGCAAGTTCTACGTATTGCTTTATTGCTTGTTGTGCGTTTGGCGTATCGCGGAAAATACCGTTACGTTGCATAAAGGTCCAACGCGTTCCTTCAGGGCGTGCGCCGTTTAAATATTTACCGGTTAATGAACCCGCAGCTAATGGTGACCAAGGTAAATAAGCAATATCTTCGTGTACACATTGTTCTATTAAGTAAGGCCAATCTTTGGCGTGTACTAGGCTAAATTCGTTTTGAATCGACACCATGCGCGGTAAATTATGCTCTTTAGCTAAGTTTAAAAACTGGTTAACACCCCAAGGTGTATCGTCTGAAAGGCCACAGTGTTTTATTTTTCCGGCTTTTACGCAGTCGTTTAAACCTTCTAATATATCGAGCATATCGGCAGTTTGTTGCTGCGTATCTACCTCGGTAAATTTAAGCATACCTGGCCATTGTTTGGCAAAATGTGGCGTGGCGCGGTTGGGCCAGTGTAGTTGGTATAAATCAATGTAATCGGTTTGCAAGCGTTTAAGCGAATCATCAACCGCGGCAATGACTGTTTGGCGGGTAATATTGCTACCTTCACGTATCCACTCTAAACCGTTTCCGGCAATTTTAGTGGCAAGTACTATGTCGCTACGTTTATCTTGATTGCGCGCTAACCAGTTGCCAATAATTTGCTCTGTTTTGCCGTAGGTGTCGGGAGATGGCGGCACAGCGTACATTTCGGCGGTATCAATAAAGTTAACACCTTGCTCAAGCGCATAAGCTATTTGCTGATCTGCATCGCTTTGCGTGTTTTGTAACCCCCACGTCATACTACCTAAGCAGACCCTTGAGACGTTTACACCACTGCTACCTAGTGGGTTGTATTGCATATAAGCTCCTTATTTACTGGCTTAGTTTTGGGTATATTGCTGTATAGCAGATAAAAGCGGCTCAGTGATTGGCGACTTTTTACCAGTTTGAAAGTCAAACATTACGACTTGCGAAGTGCCCGTAGTGGTAATGGCATTTTGCGCGTGGCTAAACACGTTGTAGTTCATCATAAAGCGATCTGTTTTAATATCGCTAATGGTGACACCTACAGTGAGAGTATCGGGAAAAGTAACCGGGCGTTTATAGCGAATGGTGTTTTCGCTGATCACAGGGCCAATACCTTTGCTGCTAATGGTTTCAAAAAGATTTATTTTATTTAAAAAATCGATGCGAGCTATTTCAAAATAGCGTAAATAAACGACATTATTTACGTGTTGCAGGGCATCCATATCTCCCCATGCCACAGTAATATCAGTATGAATAGGATGTTGATCTTTAAACGTTTGCATACATTTACGCCCTTTAATTTTAAAGTGTTTAGATTATCAATATGGGGTTATTACCTCAAGGTAATTAACCTAGGGTATTTTATGTTTGGTTTAATTAAATAAAAGGTTTATTGTTATATAACACAGCTAGGGAGATATGTATGAAAAGTGTCGTTAATTGGCTTTTAGTCTGTTTAGTTTTTATAGCTGCATTTATTTGCTACGCGATGGGTAATGCATCGGGTGTAATTGCTTTAACAGTTGTGGGCTTTGCGTTGGAAACAGGGTTTTGGCTGTACTCTTTTAAAAAGCGTAAAAATAATAAACGCTGTTTTTAATAGGGTGCAAGCTTGCTAATTATAGGTGATTCTATAATAATGGCTGTATAAATAAACAGTTGTTATAGTGGTAATGAAAAAGTTTATTCATATAGATATGGACTGCTTTTATGCGGCGGTCGAAATGCGCGACAACCCTAAACTTGCCAATGTACCACTAGCAATTGGTGGTAATAGTCGCCGTGGCGTACTCTCTACTGCAAATTACATTGCTCGGGAATATGGCGTGCGCTCGGCTATGTCTAACTATCATGCTAAGCAGTTATGCCCCGACTTAGTTATAGTGCCTGGGCGTATGGCTGTTTATAAAGACGTGTCGACGCAAATACGTGCCGTGTTTAGTCGCTATACAGATTTAATTGAACCCCTCTCTCTTGACGAAGCCTATTTAGATGTAACCCATAGTGAGCAGTGTAAAGGCAGCGCTACACTTATTGCGCAGCAAATTCGTGCTGATATTTATAATGCCACAGGGCTTACTGCCTCGGCTGGTATTGCGCCAATTAAATTTATTGCCAAAATAGCCAGTGACGAAAACAAACCCAATGGTCAGTTTGTAGTATTGCCCGATCAGGTTGATGCCTTTTTAGCACAGCTACCGCTGGGTAAAATTCCGGGGGTAGGTAAGGTCACGCTCGAAAAGCTTAACTTAAAAGGTTTGTATACAGGCCAAGATGTACGCAAAAAAGGCGTAAATTGGATGCAGCAACATGTAGGTAATTTTGGCGTGTCGTTATATCAAAAGTGCGCTGGTGAACACATAGGCCGGGTGTCTACTGAGCGCGTACGTAAATCGCTAAGCGTTGAGCATACTTATGAGTACAATAAAAATAGTTTACAAGAATGCCTAGAACAACTTCCTTCACTGCTTGAGGAGTTAACCACTCGACTAAACAAGCAGCAGCTGCAAAATCAGGTAAATAAACTTAGTGTTAAAGTGAAATTTGCTAATTTTGTAGTGACCTCAGCCGATCAGGCGCATCAGCAATTAAATAGCGATATTTTTAGCGAACTATTAGCTAAAGCGTATCAACGCGGCTTACAGCAACCAGTGCGTTTGTTAGGTATTGGGGTAGGAATAAAGAATCAGCCGCAACACAATTTGCAGCTGAGCATACTCGATATGTAAACCCTGTAGTGACAAGTTGCCAGCGCATCTTAACTTAAGCGGGGAGCTTATCGCAGCTTGCTGGTCTTCAATATTCAAATCAACGATAATAGAGGCTTATGTTTTTAACAGGACCTTTATTTATGGCATACCCTAAAGCAGTAGTGGCTCAGCCAATGAGCGCTAGCCTTGAATGCAACGCGCATGACGCACTCATTATAATTAGTGATGACTTTTCTCAATTAGCTAACAATCCATTACGCGACGCTATTGCAGCGCAAGCAAAAGTAGATTCACGTATCGGTAAGCAAGTAACTTTATTAGTTATTAATAATAAACGTGTAGTACTGGCGCCTACTGGGCCATTAAATAGAGACTACGACGATGTACGCCGTTATTTTGATGCTGCAAAACTAGCAATAAATGAAGCTAAAGCATCGGGCAGTGTTAACCCTGCTATTTACTTGCCTAATATAAATGCCGACAGCCGTTATCAGCATGCGCTAGAAGTTGCTTACTTAGGAACTTGCCAAGCATTGTGGCAGCCATTAGAAGCGCGCGAATATCATGGCGAGGCTATTGAGCCAATTACGCAAATTGGTTTGGTTGATGCCACAGAGCAAACAATTAAAGCAGTGAATGCACTTGCAGCTGGACAATACGCAGCGCGTGATTTATGTGGCACTGAGCCTGAGCGCATGGCGCCGCCACGTTTTGCAGATTACTGTGTTGATCTATTTAAAGGCAGTAATGTTGTAGTTGATGTTATTGATGACCTTGCAGTTATAGATAAAAACTACCCTATGCTTAGCACAGTAGCTCGTGCATCGTACGCTGTTGAGCATCATCACCCGCGTGTAGTTAAATTAGAATATGTACCAGAGGGCGAGGTAACTCGTACACTCATGTTTGTAGGTAAAGGCTTAGTATACGATACCGGCGGCGCTGATTTAAAAGTGGGCGGCCATATGGCGGGCATGAGCCGCGATAAGGGCGGTGCAGCTTCTGTGGCCGGCTTTATGAAAGCAGTGGCCGACTACCGACCTAAGGGCGTTAAAGTAATTGCTTACTTAGCGGTAGTACGTAACTCAATTGGCTCTGATTGTTTTGTACCAGATGAAATTATTACTAGCCGTGAAGGTGTGCGAGTACGCATAGGTAATACAGATGCAGAAGGGCGCTTAGCTATGGGCGACCTGTTAAGTGAAATGAAAGATTTAGCTAAAAACCAAATTAACCCAACGCTATTTACAGTGGCCACTTTAACCGGCCATGCAGCCCGCGCTATGGGTCCTTATGGTGCTTACGTTGAAAATGGACCAGCACGTAGTGCTAATATTTCACGAAAGCTCGCTGATAACGGCGACTTATGGGCCGATGGCGCAGAAGTATCGCGTTCTCGTCGTGAGGATTATGACTTTATCAAGCCGCGTACTTTAGCAGACGATGTACTTTCTAGTAATAACGCAGCATCGGCTGTAACGGCACGAGGACATCAGTTCCCTATGGCGTTTTTAGCAATTGTTGGCGGCTTAGACAAGCATGGTAACGACTCAGCTCAGCCACTACCTTATGTACATATGGACATAGCGGGTAGCGCAGTAGAGGGCGGCGATTGGCAGCATGGCAAGCCAACGGCAGCCTCGGTAAGTAGTTTATTTGCTAGTTACTGTTTGTAATTACCATAAAGTAGTAATTAACAACGCCCTGTAAATACAGGGCTTTTAATTTTTAATCTAATTTAAAACGAGTTACTACACTTGAGAGTTGTGAGCTACTTTGTTTTAACTGCTCGCTGGCACCGGTTAATTGCTTGGTATTATCGAGTGACTCTTTAGTTGAATTAGCTAGATCGTTAATACGCAAGTTCACTTCATCTGCAGCTAAAGTTTGCTGCTCAGTAGCACGCGCTATTTGACTGTTCATTTCGGTGATCACACTAACTAAGCGTTCAATTTCATTTAATGATGTGTTTGCTGATGATGCCTGCTCAACCGTTGATGCTGAAAGAGCTTGGCTCGACTTCACCGCCTCTACCGCTGCTTTTGCACCGTTTTGCAGCTTAGTGATCATAGCTTGAATTTCGTCGGTGCTTTTACCAGTACGGCTTGCTAAAGTACGCACCTCGTCTGCCACAACGGCAAACCCACGGCCGTGTTCACCTGCACGGGCAGCCTCAATCGCAGCATTAAGGGCAAGTAAATTAGTTTGCTCTGAAATACTTCTAATTACTTCAAGTACCGATCCTATATTATTACTTTCGCTGGCTAAATCGGCGGTAACTCGGCTCACAGTTTCTATATTACTGGAGAGTGTTTCAATCGCTGTTATTGTATTGGCAACAACATTTTTACCTGATGATGCATTACTAGCTGCATCGTTTGCAGCTTGCTCGGCGGCTTCAGCATTGCGACTCACATCATGAATTTGATGGGTCATTTGCTCCATTGCTGCAGCTACCTGAGTGCTACTGTCGTTTTGTAATTCAATAAATGATTGGCTTGTTTTACTTGCTTCGTCAACGGTATGCGCATGTTGATTAACATCGTGTGCGCTTTGCGATACATGCGTCAACGATTCACGCATTTTCAATATAAATAAGTTAAACGAATGCGCTAGTTCAGAAATTTCATCATTTCCGGTTTCATCTAAGCTGCGGGTTAAATCGCCTTCGCCTTGGGAAATATCTTTCATCATGTCGGCAGCTAAGCGTGTTGGAGTAATAATACTTTTACCAATAAAGTAGCTTAATATAATCAGTGCAATAATCATTACCACGGCATTTATAATTATTAAATTACGTTGCTCAGCAAATGCACCATCAATACTGTCGAGGTACACGCCCGAACCTATAACCCATTGCCATTGGTTAAAGCCCTTCACAAACGCTATTTTATCAACTGGTTTGTCTTTACCTGGTTTAGGCCATTTATAAGGTACAAACCCTGAACCTGCTTGTTGAGTCACTTTTACCATTTCTACAAATAATGCTGTGCCATCGGGGTCTTTGTTATTAGTTAAATCTGTACCATTTAAGTCTGGCTTAAATGGATGCATTATCATTTTTGGGTGGTAGTCATTTATCCAAAAATAGTTGGTATTATCGTACCTAAGGGCACTAATTGTAGCTAAAGCTTGCGACTGCGCTTGTTGTTGGGTGAGGGTATTACTTTGCTCAAGATTATAAAAGTGATCAATAACGCTATAGGCGGTTTCTACTAGGTTTTGAGTTTTAAGATATTGCTCATTTTTAAGCGCTTGATACTGATTACTTAAGCTCGAAATACTTAATATAACCAGTCCCAATACAACGATACCAACTAACAGTGCAAAACGCTGAAAAATAGTAAAACGACGAAGGTTGAGCATATGTTTATTCCTTAATGGGTACAGCACTGCTGTGCTTTTATTAAGTTTATTTATATAACTAAACTTAGCACTTATTAAGGCAAAAAAAAGGCTGATTTATAATCAGCCTTTAGTCTATTTATTCAACATTTAGTTGTTATTTAACATCAAAATGACGATTAAAGAAGTTAGTAATGGTTTGGTGTAGGTGCGTTTGCACTGTTTTACCGCGTAGGCTGTGTTTAGAACCTGGGTAGGTCATCATTTCAAACGGTTTATTGGTATCTTGTAATTGTTTAAATAGTTTAGTGGCGTGAGTAAACAACACATTGTCGTCGGCCATGCCGTGGTAAATCATTAATGGACCTTTTAAGCCGTCAATATACGGAAATACCGCACTGTTTTCATAGCCTTTAGCATTAGTGGCCGGGTGGCCTAAATAACGCTCAGTATAATGAGTGTCGTAAAGTGCCCAGTCGGTTACTGGCGCGCCAGAAACACCGGCGTTAAAGTAATCGCCAGCTTTAAACATGGTCATTAGTGCCATGTAACCGCCATAACTGTGGCCGTAAATACCAATACGTTGTGGGTCAACATAATCAAGCGTACGTAAAAATTCCACGCCTTTAATTTGATCAGCAACTTCTACTTCACCTAAATTTTTATAAATAGCATCTTCAAACTTTTTGCCACGGTTGTATGAGCCGCGGTTATCAAGTTGAAAAATCACATAGCCTTGTTGCGCCATATATTGAAAATATAGGTTTTTACTACGCCAGCTATTAGTTACTCGCTGTGCATGTGGGCCACCGTATACGTTTACAATAACAGGGTGTTTTTTAGCGTCACTTATATTGCTTGGTTTAAATAACCTATAATGCATTACTTGGCCGTCTTCGGCTTTAAGTGTGCCGTATTCAGGCGTCGCTAAATCACTTAAGTAAGGCGTAAGCGGGTGCGTGTTATCTAGCTTGTTTTCTTCAAGCCAAGTAATAAACTCGCCATTTATTTTACGCAGAGCTGCAGCGTTTGGCTGATTAACCGCCGAGCTATTATCAATAAAGGTTTTGTTGTCTTTGGCAAGTACTACATCGTGATATTGGCCTTGCTCGGTAATGCGTTTAATATCGCCTTTTTTAAATAACGAGGCACTGTATAAGTGGCTTTCGAGTGGGGTGTCTTTTCTGCCTGAAAAGTAAACGAGGCCTTTTTTCTCATCTATGCCTTTTAAGCTATCGACCGCCCATTCGCCGTTAGTAATTTGACGTACTAATTGGCCATTGGTGCGATAAAGGTATAAATGTTTAAAACCATCACGCTCAGACGCCCATACAAAATGCTTTTTGTCTTTTAAAAACTCAAGGTCAAAGTGTAAGTTTATCCAGGTATCGCTACTTTCGGTGAGCGCTACTTTTTGGCTTTTAGTTTTGCTGTTATAAAAGCGCAGCTCTAACGTTTGCTGTGAGCGGTTTTGCCATTGATACGAGAGCGTATTACTATCTTTTAACCATTTTGCTCGGGCAAGGTAAATATCTTCATCTTTGCCTAAATCAACCCAATCCACTTGCTGATTGTTTAAGGTAACTACGCCAAGCTGTATTTTAACGTTATTAGTGCCAGTAAATGGGTAACGTTGATTGAATAGTTTTACTTCGTCGGCGTAAATTTCGTTGCGTAGCGCTTCTTTTACTGGGCTTTCATCAACGCGAGTAAAGGCAATTTTAGACTCGTCGTCGGCCCACCAATAACCGGTCATACGGCTCATTTCTTCTTGTGCAACAAATTCGGCCATACCATTTTTAATGATGCCGCCGCCATCGTTACTTAGTTGAATTTCTTTACCAGAATCGAGCGCTAAAGCGTACAGGTTTTGCTCGCGAATAAAAGATACAAAATTACCTTTTGGCGAAAAGCGAGCATCGGTTTCAAATGCCTCGGTATTGGTGAGTTTTTTACTTTTATTTGCTGCTAGTTCGTAGTAATACAAATCGCCGTTAAGTGGGAACAATAACGCTTTACCATCTTTAGACCACTTATATTCAAGAATACCTTGGCCAAAAATACGCTGGCGCTCGCGGCGTGCTTTCTCTTCGTCAGAGAGGTTCTCTGGGCCCGAGAATAACTTAGCCGAATCGACCAGCATACGGTTGGTGTTATCTTTTAAGTTATATTCCCATAAGTCGTAGCGGTTATAGTCGTCACTTTTGCCTTGTAAATAAGTAACGCGATTGCCATCGGGCGAAAACTTTAATTGCACAGGAGATTTACCCGATAAACTCGGGTCGTCAAAAATACGCTCTAGCGAGAGTGGTTTTGCTTGTACGCTAACAGCACTTGCTAGCAGAGGGATGGCCAGTGAAAGATGTTTTATTTTTTTTAGCACAGGGTTGCCTTCGCTTTAATAAATATTGCTTAGAATGGTAAAGCCAAGCGTGTGCAACTGCAACTAAATGCTATAAAGTGGTAATTATTAAAGACAAAGTAGGACACTATGATGACCCACCCCACATTTGAACTAGCCCCAGAGCTTAAGCGCGATTGTATAGAGCTTGCCGATTGGCCGCTGTGTAAAGTATTACTATTGAACGATAGCCAGTACCCCTGGTTTATTTTGGTGCCAAAAAAAGCCGGTTTAAAAGAGATAATTGACTTAAGCGAGGATGAGCAAGTTACTTATTTGCGCGAGTCGGCAAAATTGAGTCATTTATTAATGCGGGTATTTAATCCCGATAAATTAAACGTGGCGGCGCTTGGTAATATGGTGCCGCAATTACATATTCATCATATTGCGCGTTTTACTAGCGATGCCGCTTGGCCTGCGCCAGTATGGGGTAAACACCCGGCAGTGCCATATGAAGACGAGAAAATAGCAAAAATAAAAGCCCACTTTTAATTCTAAAACCTTATAGAGAGCCAAGATGAGACATATTAAGTTGTTTGCCAATGCATTATTTATCACTGCGCTATTAACTACAGGCGCAGCGTTTGCAAAAGAGCAGTCTATTAATATTACAGCAGTTAAAACTAGCGATGTGCGTAATTTAGTTATTCACGAAAATCAAACGTTGTCTGCGGCACAACCAACGAGCGAGCAGCTTAAACAACTCGCTAATGCTGGAGTAAAGCACGTAATTAATTTACGTGGCGAAAACGAGCAAGACTGGGATGAAGCCCAGTTGGTGGCTTCGTTAGGGATGCAGTATCACGCATTGCCAATTGCTGGCGCGCAAGATGTTAGCGTTGAAAACGCACAAAAGCTGGCTAAAATAATGGCAGAACTAAACGGCGAACCTGTGCTGTTACATTGTGCTAGTAGCAATAGAGTAGGGGCTTTAATGGCTATTTCTGCTCATGCAGAAGGGCTTGATATTGAATCGGCCCTAGCAAAGGGAAAGCATTGGGGAATGAGTAGTTTAGAGCCTGTAGTGCGCAGCGTTATTACTGCTAAGTAATTATTACTAAATAATTAGCGTTTAGCTTAAATAACGACACCGAGCACTTTTAACTCAATAAAAAAGCGTTACAGTTTTGAGCTGTAACGCTTTTTTAGTTTTTATTTACTAGGCTATTTTAGGTAGTAAACAGGCTATAAACTATTTAAGGCCCAACACTGCTTTGCCTTGTTTAAAAGTAACATCAACCGGAATATTAGCTTGGCTTAGCTTTTCTAAATCCTCTGCTAGCTCTGCTTTAATATTACCGTGCGTAGCAATAAGCTGATCTACTTTTTGATAGTCGCCATCACCTTGAATGGTTAAAATTAAGCGCGATAATTTAGCCATAGCATGGCTCATTTTTTCCATATTTACACGGTATAAACCGGCTTCATTTTTAGAAAAAGCACCTTCTTGAGCAAAAAAGTTAAAGCGGATCATATTCGCTTTACCATGAGCGCTAGATGCACCAAAACGTACTGAGCGGAATATACCAGCCATAAAGGTGGTGTAGTAATCCTCTAGTGTACCTTCAGTAATTTCGCCTTTTTTAAGTAGTTGCTCAATCATGTATAAACCTAAAATATCGGCTTTACCTTCCTCTAGCGCACTGGCGTGTTCTTGTAATGATTGGCGCACAGTTCCCTTACCAGTAAGGGTATTTTTAATGCCTAAGCCATGAGCTACTTCATGGAACATAGTATTAGCAAAAAAAGCATCAAAGGTAATATGCTTACGTTGCTCAGGCACAATAAGTTGTTCTGCAATTGGTACTAAAATTTTGTCAAACTTAGCGCGCATGGCATTTTTAAGTTGTAAACGGCGCGTGCCTTTTTCAAGCTGTACTTGCTCGTCGTTTGGTAAGTTTATTGCAATGGTTTTACTGCCCGCATTTGAGTGCCCTGCATAGTAAACAACGTCGTAGGCATTTAGGTCGGCGTCTGATCCCGGAACTTCTTGTTTGTATTTATCATCAACCGGTAAGCCTTTTTGTAGCTCAGGTAAAAAGGCAGCAAATTTAGCCAGGCGTTCGCTCCATGCTAAATCTTTAATTAATACATAAGACTCATAAGCAGCACGGTAACCAAACAATTGGTCTTCATAAGTTTCAATTGGACCAATAACCACATCTACTGGGTTATTTTTCATATCCATCCACGCAAAATCAGACGCTTGAAAGTCATCGTTTAGTAGCGCGTCTGCACGAAGGTTTAAGTAGTTAGCAAACTCTTTATCGTCTGCTAGTTTACTTGCTTCACGTAGCAAGTTAGCAGCCTCTAAAAGCTCGGTTGCGTACTCTTTAGAGTATGGCACGCTGTAAAGGTTACCTTGCTCATCACGTTTAATAATAGAGTAAAGCCCATTTTTATCTGCAAGATCAGCTTTATTTAACTCTTCTTTAGTTATATCTGCAGGGTAAAACTGTGCACCAGTTGCTTTTTCTTTATAGCTTGATAAAAACACTTTATCGCCGTTTAAACGATCCCATGGACCGTAGTTTATGTCGGCAAATTTACGCACTTTGTCATCAGCTAGTTTAGCTAAAAATGACTCTTTATTTTCACCAAACGCTTGCTGCCAAAATAAATCATCCATAATTATTGAAGCATCTATAAGCTTTGCCACCATAGCTTTTTGGTTATCACTTAAATGTGATAAATCAGTTTGTAAGCTAAAGTCAGTGTAAATGTCTAAACGTTGTTTATCGGTATTTATAAGTGTTGGACCTACTGGCTTTACTTGCTCTGTTTTAACAGCCGTTTTATTACTAGAAGAAGGGGCTTGCTCTGAACAAGCACTAAGAAAAACGATGCCGGAGAGCATAATTGCTTGGCTAATTTTATTTAAATTCATTATTTTGCCTATTTAAAAGTAAGATTTATTATTTGTATGCAGTTCGCTAAGGCGCTTACTATCTTAAAAATACTGCCTTATAGTGACTGCATTAAAGCAAAACACCGTGGTAAATAGCAAGTTTTAGGCGTTAGAGGTGTAATTAACTGATGTTAAATAGTAAATAAAAAATAAATTTATGTAGTTTTGTTAGCTTTAACTATAAGTTAAGTAATACTAAAGCATATAATAACAACAATATAAGGCTTGTTTTAGCTTATAAATAACTAATCATAGGGATGTTATGTCTACTGAAAATGCATTGTTAACAATTTTGATTGATAGAATAAATAACGACACTTTGGTGCTGCCTACTTTACCTGAAGTAGCAATTAAAGTGCGCCAAGCTGCTGATAATAATGACGTAAACTTGATGCAAATGGCCGATGTGATTGCACATGATCCAGCACTAACAGCCCGTATGATTAAAGTAGCTAACAGTGCAATTATGGGGCGCTCAGTTAAGGTATCTAACTTACATCAAGCAGTTACTCGCATAGGCTTACGACAAATTAAAAATATTGCAACGGCTATGGCAATGGAGCAATTGTTTGTATCTAACAACGAGCTAATTAAAGGTTACATGGGCAAAGCGTGGCAAAAAACGTTAATAGTAGCGAGTCACTCAATTGCATTAATGGAATTTTACTTAAAGAATAATAAGCAAAACTCTTTAAATAGAGATTCGATTACCTTGGCATCATTAATTTATAATATTGGTGTATTACCCATTTTAACCGAAGCCGAACGCCATCCTGAGGTATTTGCTAATCCTAGCTTTTTAGCCCATGCAATTCAAAAGCTCAGTGGTAAAATTGGTGGCTCTATAATGAAAGCGTGGGAGTTTCCTGATGAATTTGTTGATGTGGCGCAAAACTGGGCTGATGCCAGTCATCGCCCTGAGCAGGTAAGCTATATTGATTTTATTAGGATTGGTGCAATTTTAGAGGGCACGCTACAAGTGTCAGATAAGTCGGCCGCGCTACAGGTTTATATTAACAAAGGAATTATTCCTTCTATGCAGCTTTTCACCAGCGATGAGTATCACGCTATGGTTGACGATATAAAAGAGATGTTTTGCTAATAGTAATTAAGTAGTAAGTGTAAAAAAAGCACGATTAAATCGTGCTTTTTTTGGCTTAACTTAGCAAGGGTTAGCGCTTAAGCTAAGTCGTCTATATTGCCTAAGCCTTGAGTTAGCTCTTCAAGTAGCTGTTTAATTTCTTCTGAAGCTAAAATAAAGTCAGCATCGAGTTTTACTGCCATGTCTTCTTTTGGAATATCAGCATTTTCTTCTTTTAAGGTATCGCTGTAGCTTAAACGCTTAATAGAACCGTCGTTTTGCAGCATAAACTTAACACGTTCTTGCCAATCAAGTGCAAGCTTAGTAACACGTTTACCGGTTTCAAGGTGCGATTTAACTTCGTCGCACGATAGGTCGTGGCCTTTAAGCTTAACTTGCGCACCACTGTCATCTGCTTCTTCTAACTCTGCATCTGAGCCTATTGCAAAACCTTCAGGCGTGCTGAAGTTAGTTAACCAGTCGGTTAAAAATACATCTAGGTCGTAATTGGCAAATGCAGGTACTACAGGCAGTGTGCCTAACGATTTACGCAAAAGTGCGAGTAACTCTTCGGCTTTGTTAAAACTGCCGCTATTAACCACAACCCAGCCGTTTTCTTGGTCAATAAATGCAAACTGTAAGCTCGACTTTTTAAATGCTTGTGGTAGCAGTGTATGTAAAATGTTTTCTTTTAATTCGTCTTTTTCTTTCTTTTTAACTGGGCGATTTTCTTCAGCTTCAATTAAATCGACTTTTTCTGCAACTAGCTCATTTATAACCGATGCAGGTAATACTTTTTCTTCGCGCTTAGCGCAAACTAAAATACTTTTTTGTGAAAAATGCGATAAAGTTTCGCCGTGTTTCCCAAACGCTTTTGTCCAGCCAAATGTAGCCAGCTCTTGGCCCGTACATGGACGAAATAAGTCTTGCTCTAATGCTTTGTCAAAATCTTCTTGTGTATACGAAACATCTTGTTTAAAGCGATAACATATAAGGTTACTAAACCACATAGGAATACAGATCCATTTGAAAAATTTGCACAATCATAGCAATAAAATCAGTATCTCGAAATGGCTGATTTTATTGTGGCATATTTAAAAAATAGCAAGTTGTTTTAAGGAGCGCAGTCATAATTGAGTATGTGTAATCTTGCTTGCTGTCGCTGCGCACTTGTTGCGCAATAAGTTGCTACACTTTTATACAGGCCGTTTAAAACTAAGGCGCATATGTATTTAGCGCTTAGCTTTTTGCATTACACTATAGTTTAATGGTGGGTTTGATAATGCGCAGGCTAGGCCAAATATAAATAACTCTTGGTTGAATAAATTTCAATTTTGAAAAATTAATACGCCCTAGTGTATTTTACATTAATTCAGTTATAGTGAAGCTCGATATTTTTGAAGTTTTTCGGCTTTTAAGTTTGGCTGAACGAGAGGTTGTTTTTATGCTGGCTTTAATGCATCGCCTTAGTAACTGGTTTTCATGATGAACTTTTCTATTTTAGTTTGTGACGATTCAGCAGTAGCCCGCAAACAAGTGATACGTTGCTTAAATGACTGTATAACCGCCGATATACGCCAAGCGATAAATGGAGTAGATGCGTTAGCGTTATTGAAAGAACAACATTTTGATTTAGTTTGCCTCGATTTAACTATGCCGATACTCGATGGTGTGCAGGTGTTGGAGCATATTAAAGCAGAAAAAATGGAGTGTTTTGTATTAGTCATTTCGGCAGATATTCAACAGCAAATGCAGCAGCGCGTAGCACAATTAGGTGTTATAGGGTTTATCGAAAAGCCAGTTGGCAAAATAATACTTAATAATATTTTGCATAAATTTGGCATTTACTAGAAGTTAAGATGAAAAAAAAGACTGTTTTATCTTCTTAATGAGGGTTGACAGTATAGCCTGTGTTAAGGCAGTCTTAAGCTATGAAAACATTTAGTCTTGCAGCGACCATTATTATTACAACCATCATCCTAACTGGATAGTGGCATAGGTCGGTGCAACAAATTTAAAGGCCTGTGTTCACTTAGAACCCAGGCCTTTTTTCGTTTTATGGAATGAGGAAACATAAAAAATGCGCGTTTTAAAATTTGGCGGATCATCGCTTGCCGACTTTGCTTGTTTAGAGATGGTTGCCGTGCTGGCAAAAGCACAATTAAAAGATGAAATGTTATTAGTGCTTTCAGCCCCCGGTGGCATGACAGATTCATTAGTTGCATTAGCCTCAGCGGCTGAGCAGGGTGAAGACTTTAGTCACTTGTGGCAAGCACTGGTAAATCGATGTGACGAGTTAAAAAAAGCAGTAGAGCAAGGCTATGGTGAAATTGAAAACTGGCCAAATTTTACCGAGCTTAAAAATAAACTTGATGGTGTATCACTGATTAAATGCTGCCCTGAGCAAGTACGTGCTTTTATTATTAGCTTTGGTGAGCGCGTTAGTGTGTCGTTAATGCAATGCTTACTCGGTGATTTAAACGCGCAGTACCTTGAAGCGACCAATTGCATAGTATCAACCGGTGGTTACATAGATGCAGAGGCAGACTTAGTTGCCAGTAAAGTGCGCTTTCAAGCCGTATTAAAAGAACAACCAGCAACTATTTATATTATGCCCGGTTTTACTGCCAGTAATGAGCAAGGCGAACTAACCACTTTGGGCCGAAATGGCTCAGATTATTCTGCGGCAATTGCGGCAGCTTGTTTAGAAGCCGATGTTTGCCAAATTTGGACTGATGTAGATGGTGTTTACAGTGCTGATCCGCGTTATATAAAAACCGCCACTAAAGTTGATTTTTTATCTTATAAAGAAGCGATGGAGCTTTCTTACTTTGGTGCAAAAGTATTACACCCTAAAACAATTTTACCCTGCGCTAAAGCGGGTGTACCGTGCGAAATTAAAAACACGCGTAACCCCAATGCACAAGGCTCACTTATTAGTAACGAGAGCGTTTCATCTGAGCCAGTAAAAGCACTATCAAGTTTACAAGATTTAGCAATGCTTACCGTGTCGGGCCCGGGCATGAAAGGTAAAGTAGGGATGGCATCTAAAGTATTTAATGCCCTTGCCCTTGATAATGTGTCGATTGTTTTAATTACCCAGTCATCGTGTGAGTTCAGTATTAGTTTTTGTGTTCATGAGGTCGATTTAGCGCTGGCACTTGAAGCGCTGCAAACCGCATTTAAATTAGAGTCTCAAGCAGGTTTAATTGAACCAATACAAGTAAAGCGTAACTTAGCTATTGTTACTTTGGTGGGCGATAATATGCGTGCGCACAAAGGTTTAGCGGCTAAGTTTTTTGCATCACTTGCTCAAGCACAAGTAAATATTGTAGCTATAGCCCAAGACTCTACCGAAAGTTCTATTTCGGCCGTGATCGATGGTGAACGTTGTAATGGCGCTGTAAAGGTTTGTCATGAGAATTTCTTTACCCATATTCCATCAATTGACGTGTTTTTATTAGGGTGTGGTTTAGTAGGTCAAGAGCTTATTGAGCAATTAGAGCGTCAACAAGCTTGGCTTGAAAAACGCAATATTAAACTTAAGCTTTATGGGGTTGCTAACTCTCGCCAGCTACACTTAGACAGTGAAGGTATTGCCTTTGATGACTGGCAGCAAAAGCTTGGCGCATCAGAGCAGGCTTTTGATTTAAAACTAGTTGAACAATTTGTACAGCAAAATCATTTAATAAACCCAGTATTAGTTGATTGTACTTCGTCAGATGCGTTATCGGCGCAATACGTAGACTTTTTAAATGCCGGTTTCCATGTCGTAGCCGCAAATAAAAAGGCCAATACAAGCTCGTATGCTTACTATCAAGACTTAATTGCAGCAACGCAAAAAAATGGCCGTAAGTTTTTATACGAAACCAATGTAGGAGCCGGTTTACCGGTACTTGATAACTTAAAATCGTTATTTGGTGCAGGGGACGAGTTACTAGAATTTAGCGGTATTTTATCAGGCTCGCTATCGTACATGTTTGGTGCGCTGCAAGATGGCTTGTCACTGTCTGAGGCAACAATTAAAGCTAAAGAAAGTGGCTTTACTGAACCTGATCCGCGTGATGACTTATCGGGGACAGACGTAGCACGAAAACTATTAATTATTGCCCGCGAATCTGGCATGCCACTAGAGCTAAGCGACATTGAAGTAGAGTCGGTATTACCGCACGGTTTTGCACAAGGCGATGATGTAAATACGTTTATGGAAAAGCTCCCTAGCCTAAACGCAGGTTTTAACGACCGAATAGCAAGTGCTGCCGCAGAGGGTAAAGTACTGCGTTACGTAGGCACAATTAAGCAAGGTCACTGTAAGGTAGGTATAGAAGCCGTTGATGCAAAGCATGCACTTTACGATATTCGTGATGGCGAAAACGCATTAGCAATTTTAAGTCAGTATTATCAGCCACGCCCATTTGTTATACGAGGCTATGGCGCAGGCTCGGCAGTAACAGCCGCTGGTGTATTTGCTGATATTTTAAAAACGTTATCGCGCTAGGAGCAAACAATGATTGAAGTATATGCTCCCGCATCTATTGGTAATTTTGCCGTTGGTTTTGACGCATTAGGCGCAGCTCTTGCACCTATTGACGGCAGTTTATTAGGCGATGTAGCCGTTGTTAGTGCCGCATCGAGCGATGAGTTTATTTGCTCTGGCGAATACGCGCATAAGCTACCAAGTGATGCCAGTGAAAACTTAGCGTATCAATGTTTAGTGCATTTTAGAGCGCATGTAGCGCCTAATATGCCAAGTGTAAAGTTGGAGCTGAAAAAGAACTTGCCCATAGGTTCAGGGTTAGGATCAAGTGCGTGTTCGGTGGTAGCAACCTTTACTGCCCTAGATAAATTTGCCGGAACCAAGCTTAGCCAAGTTGAACTTATTGAGTTAATGGCCGACTTTGAGGCAGTTGTTAGTGGTGGTCGTCATTACGATAACATCACGCCATGTTATTTAGGTGGCCTGCAGCTAACTGGCGATTTAATTCCTAATAAATCAATTGCTTTACCAGTTGATGAAAACTGGTATTACGTTGCTGCGTTTCCTGGTTTTTCACTTAATACAGCAAAAGCACGCTCAGTTTTACCAAAAGAGTTGAGCATGCACGCAGGTGTAGAATTTGCGCAGCGTTTATCTGCCTTTAGTAGTTTATTGTTAATGCATCGCTTTGATGATGCATTAAGTATTATGCAAGACCATATAGCCGAGCCATACCGTGCGCCACTTATAACAGGTTTTAGTGAAGCAAAAGCGAGTTTGCCAGCGCTAGGCGCCGAAATTGTTAGTATTTCTGGTGCAGGGCCAACATTATTTACTGTGTGTAAAACATTAAAAGCTGCACAGCAGTGCGCGCAGTGGCTTGAAAGTAACTACATAAACGAGCAAGGTTTTTGCCATATTTGTAAATTAGATAACGACGGCACACGTCAATTAACAGTTTTATAGGATAGTAGTTATGCAATTACATAATTTAAAAGATAGTTCGCAACAAGTGTCGTTTGTTGAGGCAGTAAAAACGGGTTTAGGGCGTAATCAAGGGGTATTTTTTCCCGAGTCATTAACACCACTAACGGATGTTGATGCACTACTTGATATGGATTTTGTAACCCGTAGTAGTAAAATACTCTCGCATTTAATTGGCGATGAATTACCAGCAGATACCGTTGCACATATGGTTAAAAATGCATTTAACTTTCCGGTTAAGCTGGTGGAAGTGGCAGAGAACACTTATTGCTTAGAATTGTTTCATGGGCCTACCTTAGCGTTTAAAGATTTTGGTGCTCGCTTTATGGCAGAGTGTTTAGCGCAGTTTAATCAAGGCGATAAAGTGACTATTTTAACTGCAACGTCGGGCGATACTGGCGCGGCGGTTGCACATGCGTTTTATAATAAGCCTAATATCGACGTGGTCATTTTATACCCTAAAGGCAAAATTTCACTGGCGCAGCAAAAGCTCTTTACCACATTGGGTGGCAACATTCATTGTTATGCGGTTGAAGGCAGCTTTGATGATTGCCAAGAGTTAGTTAAAAATGCCTTTTTAGATGAAGAAGTTAAATCTACACTGGGGCTTAACTCTGCTAACTCTATTAATATTAGTCGCTTAGTGGCACAAGTTTGTTATTACTTTGAGGCAATTGCACAATTACCAAAAGCAAAACGGGCTACTGCGCATATTTCGGTTCCAAGTGGTAACTTTGGTAATGTGTGCGCGGCAATGATAGGTGCTGTTATTGGTTTGCCTGTTGGCAAACTTAGTGCAACTACTAATCAAAACGATACAGTACCGCGCTTTATGCTGGATAAAAACTGGACGCCAAACGCGACACTTGAATCACTTTCAAATGCAATGGATGTAAGCAAGCCAAATAACTGGCCACGAGTGCAATCTATGCTCGACAACAATTGGTTTAGCTACGATAATTTTTATTCAACTAGCGTAAACGAGCAAGATACGCAAACAGTGATGAAAAATATTCAACAAACAGATTATGTTGCTGAGCCGCATACCGCTATTGCATACCAAGGACTTGTTGAAAATCGCGCTCCTGGCGCTGCCGGAATCTTTTTAGCAACGGCTCATCCAGCTAAATTTAAAGACAGTGTTGAAGGTATTTTAAACATTGAACTAGCTATGCCAAAACCACTTGCAGATGCATTAGCCAAGCCATGTTTAGCTAATGATATAAATGCTGATTATGATGCCTTACGTACTGAAATACTTAGGAAATTAAGTTAAAAGTAAGATCTAATTAAAGCGGCCTTGGTCGCTTTTTTATAGGTATATTTTAGTGTGGGTGTTAATACTTTCATTAGCTATGTAAATATAATAATTAATATATATTTTAATTTATTATGTAATGATTAAAAAATATCATCTTAAAAAGCCTGTGAAATAAATTCAATCCCTGTTTAAATATCCTCAACTTAAGAGCGTAGGCAAATAGTCGTTTTAAGCGTACAATAAAGCCTCTAAAAAATACCATACACCTTGCCCCAGGAGACCCCAATGTTAGAACGTAGCATGAATATTTCAGATTTTGACCCAGAGTTATTTGACGCAATTGCAAAAGAAACTGCGCGCCAAGAAGATCACATTGAATTAATCGCTTCTGAAAACTACTGTAGCCCACGCGTACTAGAAGCACAGGGTTCACAGTTAACTAATAAATACGCAGAAGGTTATCCGGGCAAACGTTACTATGGCGGTTGTGAGCATGTAGACGTTGTTGAGCAATTAGCGATTGACCGTGCTAACGAACTATTTGGTTCTGACTATGCAAACGTACAACCACATGCTGGTTCGCAAGCAAATGCGGCCGTTTTTTTAGCATTGTTAAACGCCGGTGATACCGTACTAGGTATGAGCTTAGCTCATGGCGGCCATTTAACGCATGGTTCACACGTAAACTTTTCAGGTAAGCTTTATAATGCAATTCAGTATGGCCTAGATGAAACTACAGGCGAAATTGATTACGCACAGGTTGAAGCGCTAGCGCTTGAGCACAAACCAAAAATGATTATTGGTGGCTTCTCAGCATACTCAGGTATTGTTGATTGGGCTAAATTACGTGAAATTGCTGATAAAATTGGCGCTTACTTTTTTGTAGATATGGCGCACGTTGCTGGTTTAATTGCGGCGGGTATTTACCCAAGCCCAGTTCCTCACGCACATGTTGTTACTACAACTACACATAAAACCTTAGCAGGCCCTCGTGGTGGTTTAATTATTTCGGCATGTGGCGACGAAGCTATTTACAAAAAGCTTAACAGTGCTGTTTTCCCTGGTGGCCAAGGCGGTCCTTTATGTCATGTTATTGCTGCTAAAGCTGTGGCATTTAAAGAAGCCCTACAACCAGAATTTAAAGTATACCAAACACAAGTTGTTAAAAATGCACAAGCTATGGTTGCTGTTATGCAGGAACGTGGCTACAAAATTGTATCTGACAAAACTGAAAACCACTTATTCTTACTTGATTTAATCAATAAAGATATTACCGGTAAAGATGCTGATGCTGCTTTGGGTAACGCTCATATTACAGTTAACAAAAACTCAGTGCCTAACGATCCACGTTCACCGTTTGTAACATCTGGCCTACGTATTGGTTCACCTGCAATCACTCGTCGTGGTTTTAAAGAAGCAGAATCTAAAGAGCTTGCTGGCTGGATCTGTGACGTACTAGATAACATCAATGATGAATCAGTACAGGCGCAAGTAAGAGAAAAAGTAAAAGCAATTTGTGCAAAACTACCTGTTTACGCTTAATAAAAGTAAAACAGTAATTTAGATCACAATCGCTTAGTTTTTTGCTAAGATAAAGGCCGCTTTAAAGCGGCCTTTTTTGTTTTTTAAAACGGAAGTACCTAGCTATGCATTGCCCATTTTGTACCGCAAAAGATACCAAAGTTATTGACTCTCGCCTGGTTGGCGGTGGTCACCAAGTGCGTCGTCGTCGTGAATGCAATGACTGCCATGAGCGTTTTACTACGTTTGAGGGCGCAGAACTGGTTATGCCACGGGTAATAAAACAAGATGGCAGCCGCGAACCCTTTAACGAAGATAAATTGTTAAATGGTTTAAACCGCGCACTGGAAAAACGCCCCGTAAGTACCGAACAAGTAGAAGAAGTAGTTAATATAATAAAGTCGCAATTACGCGCAACCGGTGAGCGAGAGGTTTCGAGCCATTTAGTGGGAGAGTGCATTATGGAAGCGCTTAAAAAGCTCGATAAAGTAGCTTATGTGCGCTTTGCCTCGGTGTATCGCTCGTTTGAAGATATTCGCGAATTTGGCGAAGAAATTGCCCGTTTAGGGGAGTAAGTATGCAAAGCGACTGTGTTTTTAACCAAGATGACGAAATGTATATGGCACGTGCTATAGAACTGGCTAAAAAAGGCCGGTTTACTACCACGCCTAATCCAAACGTAGGTTGTGTATTAGTTAAAAACAATGAAATAGTAGGCGAGGGATTTCATCAGCTTGCCGGACAAGGGCATGCAGAAGTAAATGCACTTGCTATGGCTGGCAGTAAAGCAAAAGGCGCAACTGCTTATGTTACGCTTGAGCCATGTAGCCATTATGGTCGTACACCACCGTGCGCAGAAGGTTTAAAAGCCGCCGGTGTAGTAAAAGTAATTGCCGCTATGGTCGATAGCAATCCACAAGTGGCTGGTAAGGGGCTGAAAATACTTAGCGACGCTGGTATTGAGGTTGCGTATGGGTTACTTGAAGCACAGGCTAGGGCGCTTAATTTAGGCTTTTTTAAACGCATGGAGCATGGCCTGCCCTATGTAACGTGTAAAATGGCCGCCAGTATTGATGGTAAAACAGCGCTTAATAATGGCCAAAGTAAGTGGATAACAGGCGCAGCAGCACGCCAAGACGTACAGTTATATCGTGCACAAAGTTGCGCTATTTTAACCGGTGCCGACACAGTGTTAGTAGATGACGCTAAATTAAATGTGCGTAAAAATGAATTACCGCAGGCATTACCTACACAGTTACCGCTTCGCCAACCTGTGCGTGTTATTATTGACTCGCAAAATCGTTTAACCCCAAATCTTGCTTTATTTGCTATTGAAAGTGAAATAATAATTTTTACTACCAAGGTTGATAAATCGCAACATTGGCCGCATTTTGTAAAGCATATAGTAGTAACTGCTAGTAATTCGAAAGTTGATTTAACCGCGGTTTTAAAAAAGCTCGCAAAGCTGCAATTTAATACTGTGTGGCTAGAGGTTGGAGCAACCCTTGCGGGTAAAATGGTTGAACTGGATTTAATAGATGAATTTATTTTTTATCTAGCGCCTAAATTAATTGGGAGTGATGGCAAGAGTTTAGTTAATTTTCCTGAGTTGATCAGTATGCAAAATACGATTGATTTAACTTTTAATGAGTGTACGCGTATAGGTGATGATTTACGTATTAGCGCAGTAAAAAGCTCATTAAAACCACTTGAAACAAAAGAGTAATGCTATGTTTACTGGGATAATAGAAGCCACAGGCAAAATTGCTTTATTACAAAAAAAACAAGGCGATTTAGCTATTCGTGTACAAAGCCCTGACCTTGATATGAGTGATGTTAAGTTAGGAGATAGTATTGCCACTAATGGTGTGTGTTTAACTGTTGTTGATAAACATGCCGATGGTTTTAGTGCCGACTTATCGAATGAAACGATAGATTTAACTGGTTTTGCTCATTACACATTAGGGCAAACAGTTAATCTTGAAAAAGCCATGCAACCGGTTTCGCGTTTAGGTGGGCATTTAGTGTCTGGCCATGTTGATGGCATTGCTACAATTACCGCCATTACGCCAAATGCACGTGCTACAGAATATTGGCTAACCACAGATGAAAACCTAATGAAATACATACCGTATAAAGGTTCTGTATGTATTGATGGTATTAGCCTAACAGTGAACGCAGTAGAAGGTAATAAATTTAAATTAACGATTGTGCCCCATACTAGCGAGCAAACTACGATAGCTAATTTTAAAGTGGGCACCCAAGTTAATTTGGAAGTCGACCAAATTGCGCGTTATTTAGAGCGGCTTATAAAAGGCGCAGAGCAGCCTACGGGCGCTGATATTTCAATGAGCTTACTCGCAAAAGCGGGCTTTATTAAGTAACGCAACTAACAACTAATAAGAGTGAATTATGAACTTACACAGCGCAGAAGAAATTATCGCAGACATTAAAGCCGGTAAAATGGTTATTTTAATGGACGATGAAGACAGGGAAAATGAAGGCGATTTAATTATTGCCGCCGAGCATATTAGTGCAGAAGCTATTAATTTTATGGCCACGCATGGCCGTGGTTTAATTTGTTTAACTATGACGCAACAGCGATGCGAGCAACTTGATTTACCGCTTATGGTAAAAAATAACGGTGCTGCGTTTTCAACTAATTTTACAATGTCGATAGAAGCTTCAAAAGGCGTTACTACAGGTATTTCGGCAGCAGATAGAGCACGTACAGTACAGGCCGCTATAGCTAAAGGCGCAGTGCCTAGCGATATAGTACAGCCTGGGCATATTTTTCCTATAATGGCACAACCTGGCGGTGTTTTAACGCGTGCAGGGCACACTGAAGCAGGCTGCGACTTAGCCCGTTTAGCAGGGCTTGAGCCTTCATCGGTTATTGTTGAAATACTCAATGCAGATGGCACTATGGCGCGCCGTCCTGACTTAGAAGTGTTTTCTAAACAGCACGATATTAAAATTGGCACCATAGCTGATTTAATTGAATACCGTAACTTAAACGAAACCACGATAGAGCAAGTGGCAAAGTGTAAGTTACCTACCGAGCACGGTGAGTTTGATTTAGTAACCTACAAAGACACCATTGACGGACAGCTACATTACGCATTAGTAAAAGGCGAAATAAAACAACAAGCGCCAACCGTAGTGCGAGTGCATTTACAAAGCACCTTTAACGATATTTTACTCTCAGATAGAAACTCTGAGCGTAGCTGGGGCGTGTCTGACGCAATGGCTTATATAGCTAAGCACAATGGTGTATTAGTTATTTTAGGCAAACAAGAAAGTACCGCAGAGCTTGAGGCAACCGTAAAGGCGTTTGCAGCCGAAGATTCGGGTGAAGATGTAACACCGAATAAATTTACAGGTACGTCTCGTACTGTAGGCGTGGGTTCACAAATTTTAGCCGATTTAGGCATTAAACAAATGCGCTTAATGAGTCGCCCTAAAAAGTATCATGCACTTTCAGGGTTTCATTTAGAAGTTGTTGACTACATAGAGCCGCAGTAATTAGACGCTAGGCTATTATTTTATTTTTATGGTATGATGCGCTGCAATTTTTGCGCAATCGAAATCGCTCAAACTTATTTTTAAGGTTATCAAATGAAAATTATTGAAGGTAGTAAGTACGCTCCGGGCAAAAAATTTGCCATTGTCATTTCTCGCTTTAATGACTTTATTGGTAGTAGCTTATTAGCAGGCGCTATTGATGAATTAAAACGCACAGGTGGTGTATCGGATGACGATATTACCGTAGTTTATGTACCTGGCGCGGTTGAATTACCTTTAGCAGCGAAACGTATTGCGGCAAAAAAACAGTATGATGCAATCATCGCATTAGGCGTAGTGATCAGAGGTGGTACTCCACACTTTGACCTAGTTGCTGGCGAATCAAACAAAGGTCTTGCGCAAGTATCACTTGAGTATGATATACCGGTTGCATTTGGCGTATTAACCACAGAAAGCATTGAACAAGCAATTGAGCGTGCTGGCACCAAAATGGGCAATAAAGGCGGCGAAGCTGCTTTAGGCGCGCTTGAAATGGTTAATGTGTTAGATAAAATTTAAGTTTAAGGAATTTTTGTGAAACCAGCAGCAAGACGTAAAGCACGTATATTAGCACTTCAGGCCATTTATTCTTGGCAATTAAGTGGCAATGCAATTGCCGATATCGAACAACAAATGTTGATCGAAAACGACGTGACTAAAATTGATGTTGAATATTTTAAAGATTTAGCCAGTGGCGTTGCGGTAAATTATAAGCAACTAGACGAGGCTGTATCACCGCATTTAACCCGTCCATTCGATGAGTTAGATATGGTTGAACGCGCAATATTACGTTTAAGCAGCTATGAGCTAAAATTTCGTGAAGATGTTCCATACAAAGTGGCTATCAACGAAAGCATTGAATTAGCTAAAATGTTTGGCGCTGAAGATAGCCATAAATTTGTAAACGGTGTACTTGATAAAGCAGTTAAGCATTTACGTAAGTAATATTTAGTCAGGTTTTTGATAATTATTTTATCAAAACTGGCTGGTATAAATTACCGTTAAAAAGGAGAGCCGGCATAGGTCGGCTTTTTTGTGTATGAAGGAATTTGAATTAATTAATCGTTATTTTAAAGGCCGTGGTATTACTCGCCGCGATGTTAATTTAGGGATTGGAGATGACTGCGCATTAGTTACTGTGCCGCAAAATTGTCAGCTTGCTATAACAACCGATACGCTCGTTGCTGGTGTACATTTTTTTGATGACATTGAACCTCGCGCACTCGGGCACAGAGCATTGGCTGTAAATTTAAGTGATTTAGCGGCAATGGGGGCAGAGCCTACATGGGTTTCTATCGCTTTAACACTTCCGAGTATTGATCAGCAATGGATTGAAGAATTGACTGACGGCATGCATGAAATTGCCGAATATTTTAATGTACAAATAATTGGTGGCGACACGACTCAAGGACCTTTGAGTATTACTATTTGTGCAAAAGGTACAGTACCCGAAGGCACTGCATTATGCCGAAATGGCGCAAAAGTAGGTGACTGGATTTTTGTAACTGGGCCGTTAGGAGATGCGGGGCTTGCAATAGAGTCTCGCAAGCAAGGCTTAACGATTGAACCTGAGCATCTAAAACATATTAAAAAGCGCCTTAACTTCCCTACACCTAGAGTGGCTGCAGGGCAGGTATTACGTGGGCTTGCGTCTTCTGCTATTGATATTTCAGATGGTTTACTAGCCGATTTAGGCCATATACTAAATATGTCGCAGGTTAGCGCAACGGTTAATATTGAAAGCATACCCACCTCGGATGCAATGAAAGCTAGCCTTGATTTTGAACAACAATTACCGTTTATACTAAATTACGGCGACGACTATGAACTGCTTTATACCGTGCCTGATAGCAATAAAAGTATGCTTGATGTAAAACTGCGTCAATATGGCGTAGAGGCAATTTGTATTGGCCAAATAAAAAGTGGCGAAGGGCAAATTGACCTGTTACATAAAGGCGAAAAATTTACTTTTAAGCACCAAGGTTTTGAGCACTTTTCTAAGGATTTAAGTTGAACAACAAGCGTTTATTTAACCTAAAGCGTCCACATCAGTTTTTTGGTTTAGGTTTTGGTACTGGGCTTGCACCTATAGCCCCAGGCACATTTGGTACTTTGGCTGCTTTACCTTTTATTTTTATAACCATGCACTACCCGTTGTGGTTACAAATAGTATTTGCTGTAGTGATCAGTGTTTTTGGTATTTGGGCTTGTGGCAAAACCGCTGATGATTTAGGGGTACACGATCACCCCGCGATTGTATGGGATGAAGTGGCAGGCTATTACATCACTATGATTGGTGCCGCACTGAGCTGGCAAACATTATTGGTTGGTTTTTTACTGTTTCGTTTTTTTGATATAGTCAAACCAGGCCCTATCCGTGTGCTCGACAAGCGTGCCCATGGTGGATTTGGAATTATGATTGATGACGTACTTGCAGGTATATTTTCACTTATTTGTTTGCAAGCGCTGATAAAAGTAGGTTTACTACCCTTTTAGTTTATTATTTGATTGTTTAGCTAGGTGGCAGCAATATGATGCGATTTTTACTAGTTTTTGTACTACTAACCTGTGCTATGCCAAGTTGGGCCTCAATTACTGATTACGTAGTTAAACAATGGAATATTAAAGATGGACTCCCCTCGCAATCACTCAAAAGTGTTGTGCAAGACCAGCAAGGTTATATGTGGCTGGGAACTCAATTTGGTTTAAGTCGTTTTGACGGCAATACTTTTACCAACTACAACACGCAAAATAGTCTTTTTTTACCAAGTAATGGTATTAATAAATTACTAATAGATGGCCAAGGCTTTTTGTGGATCGGCACCAAAAATGGGTTAGTGGTTATTGACCCTGCAACACTTAGTGCACAAGAGTTTAATATTAAAGGCCCGGTTAGAGATATTTTAGAGGACTCTAAAGGCGGTATTTGGATAGCCGCTAATGGCCTGTATTATGTTGATCGTAGTTTGGTTGATTTACGCGATCAAACTAATGAGCCATCACCCATAGTTAATCCCACTGTTATTACTCAAATAGTTGGCTCTGTGAGCAAAATGGCGCTCGCACCTGAAGGTATTTGGTTAGTAAACGACAGACATTTACTGCGCCTGACAAAAAGCGCTGCCGACTTTTCTAAATTACGCTTAGAGCTTACTGCCAAAGTGTCATTACCCGACAGCTTAGCGCAAACCATAGTGCACGATCTCTCTTTTTTAAATGGTAATTTATATTTAGCCTCTGAGTTGGGTGCTTATTTTTTAGATTTAGATGACGAACTACGTTCTTTCCCACTGCCTAATGTGAATAACTCTGCAGTTTATAAATTTATGAGCGATACCAATGGTGGCTTATGGGTATCTACTTATGGGCGTTTATTATTTCGTGGCAAGTCAGGTGATTGGCAATGGGTTGAGCCAAGTCAGTTAGATCAAAGTATTTGGTTTGCTGACATGTTTCGCGATGATCAAAATAATGTTTGGCTAGCCAGTTTTAGTGAAGGTTTATGGCTGGCACACGAAGGTCGCATTGAGCGTCACTCGGCAATTTCTAAAATGACTGAAACGGTAATGGCGATTAGTAAATCACCCGATGACAAACTGTGGATAGCTAACAGAAGCGGTGTTGGTTACTTTGATACCAATAAAAACTTTATTAATATAATAAACAGTAGCAAGTATGGGCATGCCTCGGTGCATGATTTACAGTTTGATGGCGATCGGCTTTATATTGCTACTGGGCGGGGGTTATTCTTTTATGAAGACGACACACTTTACAGCTTTCCTGGGCGCGCATTAAACGACAACCCGGTATTTGCGATTAGCTCAGCTACCCGAGGCGGATTTTGGATTGGTACTGGCCGAGGTTTGTATCGACTCAATTATAGTGGTTTAAGGCCCTTTGCTTATAATGCATTTTTAGGCAGTAAGTTTATTACTTTTGTATTAGATGCACCAAACTTTGGCATTATCGGTACTAGTAAAGGCGCGTATTACTTTACTGACCGAGGAATAGAAAAAATAGGCGACCAAACTACCTTAGAAAGTGCTTATGTAACCAGTATTTTGCATATAGATGGAGTTGGAATATTAGTTGGCTCGTTAAACGATGGTTTGTTTTATCGTAGTGGACAAGGACAATGGCAGCAATTAGATGCGGCAAATGGCTTACCCTATGGTTCTATTTTTAGCTTAAAGTACGATGAAAAATTAAAAAGAATATGGGTAAGCACCATGAAAGGTGTTTATCGGATGCCGGTAGATCAATTTAAAACGCAGATCCAAAGCTTAAAAGTTGAAGAGGTTATTTCCTCGTTCGATCGCCAACTCGATGGTAAAGCCAGCCAATGTTGTAATGGCTTAGGGCATGACGCGGTTGTTGATATGGATAACTCCATTTGGTATCCCAGTTTACAAGGTGTAGTTGAAATACCTAAAAGCGTTGAGCTGTTTGGTTTACGTGGTTTAAAACCTAAAATAGAAACATTAACTACACCATTACGTAGTTTAACCACAGCTGCATTAGGTAATAAACCGCGATTAAAAATAGACGAGCGCGATGTTACTTTAAAATACACAGCTATAGATTATTACGCGCCAAATAGTATTGAGTTTAGATATAAATTAAATGGTTTAGATACTGACTGGCGATACGCTAATACTCGCCGCGAAGCTATTTATACCAACCTTCCAGCCGGTGCATTTTTGTTTCAGTTAGAAACAAAACGCCAAGGCGAGGATTGGAACATAGCCCAATCTGTTGATTACGCTTTTGTAGTACCTGAGCGTTTTGATGAAACAATTTACTTTAGATTACTGATCACCAGTGGTTTCGTTTTATTGTTTTATTTAGTGTTTTGGGTATTTAGAGCGCAAGAGCGCCGTAAACAAGAAGTGTTAGAAGGGTTGATCACTGATCGTACCTTAGAGCTTCGCCAAGCAAACGATAAGCTTAATAAGGTTAACTCACAGCTTAAGCTGGTGAGCCATTCAGATGAGCTTACAGGGTTACGTAGCCGCCGCTTTTTGTTCGACCAACTACCTAAAGATATTGAACATTTTCAGCGTAACTCACAGTCACTGCAAGCGCAGGGCAAGTCGCTAGTATTATTAATTATAAACTTAGATAATTTTAGCCGTATTAACGATGCGTATGGGCCAATTGCCGGAGATAGTTGTTTGCAGCAAATGGCGGTATTACTTAATTCGCGTACTCAGGGCTCAGATTATGTGGCACGTTGGAGCGGCGATGAATTTTTACTTTTATTACGTGACTTTAAATGTAACTTAATTGACAGCTATGTGTCGGATCTTTGCCAAGGAATTGCCGAACATGGATTTCAATTGCCAAATGGTAAAAGCACTCATATTTCGGCCTCAATTGGTTGGTCGTTTTATCCGCTACCATTATTAGGTGGCCAAGTTATTAGCTGGGAAACCTCGATTAATTTAGCTGATATTGCACTGCATCAAGTTAAAAAACGCGGTGGCGATGGGGTCGCTAATATTACCTTTGATGAGCAGTTAGATGCGTTTGAGTTTGAGCAAAACCCTAATGTTGAACAGCAAATAGGCTTGCTACAAGCCAATGGTTTAGCTGATATTAAAGTATGGATGCGATAAGTAACTAATATTTAGATATTAAAAAAGGAGCCTAGGCTCCTTTTTTAATATGCTTTAAATGAGTAGGAGGTTAATTAATAAACGCTTTGATAGCAGTTAATATTCCTTGCTCGCCTAAGCCCATTTCGTCGTGCATTTCGTCTTGTGTACCGTGCTTAATAAATTCATCAGGGATACCCAAGTTAAGAATGCTAACCTGTGCTTTTTGCGTTGCTAAATACTCATTAACCGCAGAGCCAGCACCGCCAGAAATTGCATTGTCTTCAAGCGTTACTATTACATCGTGGCTGTTTATTAACTCATTGAGTAACGCAGTATCAAGCGGTTTAATAAAGCGCATATTAACTAAAGTCGCATTGAGTTCATCAGCTGCTAGTTGCGCGTTTTCAAGTAATGTACCAAATGACAATATAGCCACTTTAGCACCTTGCTTAACAACATCGGCTTTACCAATTTCAAGTAATTGCATATTAGTTGCAATTTCTGCCGTACCAGCACTACCACGCGGATAACGCACAGCAACAGGGCAATTTGCTTGATAACCAGTATATAACATGTGGCGACACTCATTTGTATCGCTTGGCGCCATAATGACCATATTTGGAATGCAGCGCATAAAGCTTAAATCGTACGCACCTTGATGTGTTTCGCCGTCTGCGCCAACAATACCAGCACGGTCAATAGCGAATAACACAGGTAAGTTTTGCAGCGCTACATCGTGAATTAGCTGATCGTACGCACGTTGTAAAAAGCTTGAGTAAATTGCGACAACGGGTTTTAAGCCTTCACAAGCAAAACCAGCAGCGAGGGTTACAGCGTGCTGCTCGGCAATCGCAACATCAAAATACTGATCAGGATGCTCTTTTGAAAAACGCACCATGCCAGAGCCTTCGCGCATAGCCGGTGTTATCGCCATAAGCTTGCTGTCTTGCTTTGCTATGTCGCATAACCAGTCGCCAAATACATTAGAAAATGTAGCCGCACCGGGTTTTGATTTAGGTAAACTTGATGTATTAGGATCAAACTTAGGTACGCCGTGATAGCCAATAGGGTCGGCTTCAGCGGGTTTATACCCTTTGCCTTTTTGGGTTTTTATATGCAGTAATTGCGGGCCTTTTAAGTTACGCATATTACGCAGCGTATCTACTAACATGTTTACATCATGGCCATCAATTGGGCCAATATAATTTAGGCCTAATTCTTCAAAGAAGGTACCAGGGATCATCATCCCTTTAATATGCTCTTCCATTTTACTGGCAAGTTGCTTAACTGGTGGCACACCCGAGAGTAGTTTTTTACTACCTTCGCGAATGTTAGTATAAAAGCTACCCGATAAAATACGGGCAAAGTGATTTGTTAACGCGCCAACGTTTTCAGAAATCGACATTTCGTTGTCATTTAAAATGATCAACATATCTGATTTTACATCACCTAAGTGGTTCATGGCTTCAAAAGCCATGCCTGCTGTAATAGCACCATCGCCTATAACGGCAACCGTTTTGCGTCCTTTACCTTCTTTTTGCGCAGCAATAGACATGCCCAACGCAGCTGAAATAGAGGTACTAGAATGGCCCACACTAAACGTATCGTATTGGCTTTCTTCGCGAAATGGGAAAGGGTGCAAGCCATCTTTTTTACGAATGGTGTGCATTAAATCGCGACGCCCGGTGAGTATTTTGTGTGGGTAAGCTTGATGGCCTACATCCCATACAAGGCGATCATCTGGGGTGTTATACACATAATGTAGTGCCACAGTGAGCTCTACGGTACCTAAACCAGACGCTAAATGCCCGCTACTTTGCGATACCGAGTTGAGTAAGTAGTCACGCAACTCATGGCTAAATGCAGGAAGCTTATCTTGTGCTAAGTCTCGCAAGTGGGCTGGTTCGTTAACCAAATTAAGTAATGGATACTTGCTGCTATCAAGTGTCATGGTTTTATATATGTCCTTCGCTAACATCAACTAACTGTGCAAACGCGTT
Source organism: Pseudoalteromonas sp. 20-MNA-CIBAN-0454 (assembly GCF_040308685.1). Taxonomy (NCBI): domain Bacteria; kingdom Pseudomonadati; phylum Pseudomonadota; class Gammaproteobacteria; order Alteromonadales; family Pseudoalteromonadaceae; genus Pseudoalteromonas; species Pseudoalteromonas sp. 20-MNA-CIBAN-0454. Next base: position 58,776 of record NZ_JBEOOB010000023.1, read on the forward strand.
GTTTGAGTTATTTGATGTTCAGTAATAATTTTAGTGCTAAGTTGCAATACATTTAAGCCGTGTTTAGTGGTCACGTTCAATTAAATAGTTAGCTAGTGACGCTAAAGCACTGGTATCGGCGTCTATATTTGCTAACGCTGCATGGGCTTGTTGTATTAAGTTTTGTGCTTTTTCTTTAGCGCCTAGCATACCTAATAAAGCGGGATATGTCGCTTTATTCGCAGCGATATCTGACCCTTGAGGCTTACCTAAAGTAACGGTATCGCCTTCTACGTCTAAAATATCGTCATGTACTTGAAATGCAAGCCCTATGGCATAGCCAAAAGTGGCTAAATTTTCTAACGTGTTTTGACTAACATTGTTCGAGCACAAAGCCCCCAGTGTAATTGCACAGCTTATTAGCGCACCGGTTTTTAACTTATGAATACGCTCAAGTTCAGCCACGGTTATTACTTTATCAGTAGCTGCAATATCAAGCCCTTGGCCTGCCACCATACCTTGTAACCCAGAGGCATGCGCCAGTTCAGCAATCATTTTAACTTGAGCTTGAGCACTACAGTTAAAATTATGCTTGGCTATTAACTCAAATGCTAAAGCTTGCAGTGCATCACCGGCTAAAATTGCGTGTGCTTCACCGTACACTATATGACAGGTTGGGCGTCCGCGACGTAATTCATCATCATCCATAGCTGGTAAGTCATCGTGAACTAACGAGTAGCTATGAATACATTCTATAGCTGCAGCAAGTACGTCTAAATCTTGTTTATCTGCGCCGAGCATTTTACCCGTTGCGTAAACCAAAAAAGGACGCAATCTTTTGCCGCCATTCATTAAACTATAATGGGTGGCGGCTTTTATGGTCTCGTCAGTATTAAGCGATTGGTCAAAATAAAGGTTAAGAGTATTGGCTACATCAGTTTGAGCATGTGTAATAAGTTCTTTAATAGTCACGGCTATTCCATATCATTATCAAAGTCGGTTAATACAGACTTCTCATCTTTGCCCATTAAAATAGCCACCTTTTGCTCAGCTTGTTGCAACTTACTAGACGATGCGCCTGCTAAAGCAATGCCACGCTCAAACTGTTTTAATGACTGCTCAAGCGATAAATCACCTTGTTCCATTTCACTAACGATTGTTGTTAATTCTTCTAGTGCTTGCTCGAAACTTAAGTTTTCAGGTTTTTTAGTCGCCATCTTTATTTCAACTTACATAATAAATTTAGAAGTCAATTTTAGGGGGAATGCTAAACTAGGTCAAAGGATGAAATGGTTTTTTCGTTAATAAACGTTTTATGTTTTAAAAAATTGATAATTAGATAGATTACACAAGTTGATCTAGAATAGTGCTTAATCCAGCTTTTTATGTTTATCTATAAAAAATGGCTTAAGCAATTCAGTATCTTGCCGATAAGCAATTAATAACAAACGTTTGCATATAAAAGCAAAAACCTTTGGAGGGAATGTGGATTTAGCAACCATTATTGGGATCCTTGGCGCAATTGGCTTAATTGTCATGTCCATGTTTATGAGTAGTAGCGGTGAAATGGCTATGTTTTACAACACGCCCTCTGTTGTAATCGTATTTGGCGGTTCATTATTTATCGTTTTATCAAACTTTACTATGTCACAGTTTTTTGGCATAGGTAAGGTGGTTACCAAAGCGTTTATGTTTAAGCTTGAGTCGCCAGAAGAGTTAATCGAAAAAGCAGTTGAACTTGCAGATTCAGCACGTAAAGGCGGGTTTTTAGCACTTGAAGAGGCAGAAATACCGAATCCATTTATGCGCAAAGGCGTTGACATGCTAGTAGATGGCCACGACGCAGACGTAGTGCGGGCCACACTGCAAAAAGATATTTCATTAACTACAGCACGGCATGAGTCGGGTGCTACTTTATTTAAATCTTTGGGTGATATAGCCCCAGCAATGGGAATGATAGGCACCTTAATAGGCTTAGTTGCGATGTTATCTAATATGGATGATCCTAAAGCAATTGGTCCGGCTATGGCGGTGGCATTGTTAACCACATTATACGGCGCATTTTTAGCTAACGTAGTCGCTATTCCTATTCAAACAAAATTGGAGCTGCGTAAAGACGAAGAGGCAATGAATCAACGTTTAATTTTAGATGCGGTTTTAGGTATTCAAGATGGTCAAAATCCAAAAGTAATAGAAGGTATTTTGAAAAACTATCTAGCTGAATCAAAACGTAAAGTAAACACTGAGGATTAACTATGTCTGATCAAGAGTGCAAGTGCCCACCCCCAGGTTTACCTGCGTGGATGGGGACATTCGCAGATTTAATGTCGCTATTAATGTGCTTTTTTGTGCTCTTGCTTGCGTTTTCTGAAATGGATGTACTTAAATTTAAACAAATTGCCGGTTCGATGAAATTTGCATTTGGTGTACAAAATAAAATAGAAGTTAAAGATATTCCCAAAGGCACATCAGTTATTGCTATGGAGTTTACTCCGGGCAAGCCAGAGCCTACCCCAATTGAAACAATTCAACAGCAAACGGTAGAAATGACCCAGCAAATGTTAGAGTTTCAGGCAGGTGATGAAAGCTCAGCAGGCGGAAGGCAAGAGCAGCGGGGCGATAAACGTGGTGGCGAGTCGCGTAGTACTTCCAAAGAGCAAGCATCGGAGCAAGCAATTTCAGCGGCCGATCAACAGCAAACAAACGACTTAGTTAAAAAAATTGCCCAGCAATTAGAAAAACAAATAATTGATGGTGCCATAGAGCTTGAATCATTAGGGCAGCAAATAATTATTCGTATTCGTGAAAATGGCTCTTTCCCTTCGGGTAGTGCATTTTTACAACCTAAGTTTAAACCCATTATTCAAGAAATTGGCGTGCTATTAAAAGATGTGCCTGGAGAAATTACTGTGTCGGGGCATACCGACGATTTTCAGGTTTCAAACGAGTTATATATTAATAACTGGGATCTTTCATCTAAGCGTGCAGTTGCAGTAGCTAGTGAGCTGCAAAAAGTAGTTGGATTTGATAAAAATAGAATGATGGTAGTAGGGCGTGCTGAAACCCGGCCGTTAGTGCCAAATGACAGCAATGAAGATCGCCGTCGTAATCGTCGCGTTGAAATATCTATTTTACAAGGAAAAGCCAAAGAGTCTGATCCTATCGATGTAAGGTAGCAGTCATTTTATTAAAAATACACTTGGTTTAAGCAAACTAAGTGTAATTGATTTCAGGTGACTTTTAGTCAAAATTGACTAAAAGTCACCACCTCAGCCAAATACCTCAGAGTTGTTAAATAGTTCGGTTTAATAAAAACATCCCACGCTGTGAATTGATATGCTAAACTACTGTGTATATAAACAGTAAAAGAGCTTGCTTATGAAACTCTATATTGCCGAAAAGCCGTCATTAGGGCGTGCTATTGCCGACGCGTTACCAAAACCGCACAAAAAGCACGATGGCTACATTGAAGTTGCAAATGGTGATTGCGTATCTTGGTGTATTGGTCATTTGCTCGAGCAAGCCGAGCCCGATGACTATGATGAGCGCTTTAAAAAGTGGCAGTTTGAGCACCTACCTATCATTCCTGAGCAGTGGCAATTAAAAGCAAAAACTAAAACTCGCAAGCAACTTACTGTGTTAAAAAAGCTAATCAAACAGGCTACAGCACTAGTGCATGCAGGTGATCCCGATAGAGAAGGGCAATTACTTGTCGATCAAGTTATTGAAGAAGCCAAAATAAGTAAAACTAAAAAGCAGCATATTCAACGCTTATTAATTAGTGATTTAAACTTAGCTGCAGTAAAAAAAGCATTAACGACTATGCGATCTAACCGTGAGTTTATTCCGTTGAGCGTTTCAGCCTTAGCGCGATCTCGTGCTGATTGGTTGTTTGGTATGAATTTAACCCGCGCTTATACTTTAGCAGGGCAAAAAGCTGGGTTTGGTAACGTACTTTCTGTGGGACGAGTACAAACACCCATACTTGGCTTGGTGGTTAATAGAGATAATGACATAGCAAATTTCGTATCGAAGCCATTTTATGAAGTATTAGCCCACTTAGTCACCCCCGAAAAACAATCATTTAGTGCAAAATGGATACCCAGTAAGGCATGTGAGCCTTATCAAGACGAAGAAGGGCGAGTATTAAATAAAGCATTGGCTGAAAACGTAGCCTCGCGTATCACACAGCAAAATGCTGAGCTAACGGCGCTTGAACAAAAGCAAAAAAAACAAACTGCGCCACTGCCTTATAACTTATCTGCTTTGCAGATAGACGCGGCAAAAGCATTTGCTATGCCAGCGCAAAAGGTGCTGGATATATGCCAAACTCTTTATGAGCGTCATAAGTTAATTACCTACCCGCGTTCAGACAACCGCTACTTACCTAATGATCATCACCAAGATGCGTCTGTTATTTTAAAAGCTATAAGCACTAATGGCGGGCAAGGTGTTGAGTTAGTAAAAGCAGCTGATAGTAAAAAACGTAGTAAATGTTTTAACGATTCAAAAGTGGCTGCGCATCACGCCATTGTCCCTACGGCAAAACAGTTAAAGTCGGCAAGTTTAGGTAGCGATGAGACAAAGGTTTATCAATTAATATGTCGTCATTATTTAATACAGTTTTATCCCGACTATATTTACAACGAAACTAAAGCAGAGATAACTATTGCTGGCGGGTTATTTAAAGCAAATGCAAAGCAAGATGTAAGCTTGGGTTTTAAGGTACTAATGGGTAAGTCTGAATTAAAAGATGAAGCCACGCTACCGCTTTTAACAAAAGGCATGTTACTTTTTTGCTCGCAAGGGGAGGTTGTTGAAAAATATACCTCACCGCCAGCGCACTTTAGTGATGCGACTTTACTTGCAGCCATGACAGGCATAAGCCGCTATGTACAAGATCCACAGATAAAAAAAGTACTTAAAGACACCGATGGCTTAGGCACAGAGGCAACGCGAGCGGGGATCATTGAATTATTATTTAAACGCCGTTTTTTAAAACGTGAAGGCAAATTAATTAAAGCAACCGAAACCGGGAGTGCACTTATTAGCGTGCTGCCGCAAGGTTTAGTTCGCCCCGATTTAACCGCTAAATGGGAGTCGAGCTTAGGTGATATTGCACAGCAAGTAATGAGCTATCAGCAATTTTTACAGCCTTTACTTGCCGACTTAAATAGTTTTGTACAACAAGCTGCAAATTGCGATAGCAATGTATTTGCAAAGCTGCCTAAAACTTCAGCTAAAAAGCGTTTTGTTAAACGTGGCCAAAAAACGCCTTATAAAAAGTCGAGTTATAAAAAAAGCTCTGTTACAGGTTAACTACAGAGCTATTATTTAAATAAAACTATTGATTAAACAAAGTTACCGCTGCATTACTCATGGCTTTAATGCCAGTTGGTAGTGCGACTTTATAGTCTGGGGCAAACTTACTTGAATGCAGTGAAGGTAATGTTTTGCCCGCTTTTATTGCACTTGCATATTTTGCTTGGTTAACGCCACCGAGCCAAAATAGTGTGATAGGAATATTTTCGTCAGTGCGGCCATATAAGCCAAAGTCTTCACCTGCCATTACAGGGAGGGTTTCAAGCACATTTTCATCACCAATAGCGCTGGCAATACTTTGACGCACAAGGTTGGTTTGTGCTGGATTGTTATATGTAGATGGAATTGACTCATCTTCATGTACTAGCACCTTAGGGTAGAGCGCTTCCTCAAGGCCTGCGCTTTGTGCAATACCGGCGGTAATGCGTTTAATTGCTGCAATTTGTGCATTTCTAATATCAGGGTTATAGCTGCGTAATGTAAGTTGTAATTTTACTTCATCAGAAATTACATTATGTTTTGAGCCACCATGAATAGATCCAACAGTAATAACTGATGGCTCTAATGGTGAAAGCTCACGACTCGTAATAGTTTGCAGTGCAAGCACAGTGCGCGCAGCAATAATAACCGGATCAATAGTGGTATGCGGATAAGCTCCATGTCCGCCTTTACCTTTTATAGTTATATCAACAGAATCGACGCTGGCCATAGTATATTCGTTTTTCATCGCAACTTTACCGGCAGGCACACTTGCACTTACATGTAGCGCAATTATGTGATCAGGTTTTGCATATTTACTAAATAAGCCTTCTTTTAGCATGGCTTTAGCGCCACCGCCTACTTCTTCTGCGGGTTGTGCCACCATCATTAGCGTGCCTTGCCATGCATTTTTGTGAGCTATTAGTTGTTCAGCAGTACCAATGAATGAGCTCATATGTATATCGTGACCGCAGCCGTGCATAACACCTACTTTTGCACCGTGCTCGTCTATTACTGTTACTTTAGAAGCATACGCCTTACCTGTTTGTTCTGTAATAGGTAAGCCGTCGGTATCGGTACGTATCATTACTGTGGGGCCATCACCATTTTTGTAAATGCCTACAACGCCAAAACCACCTACATTGCTTGTAACTTCAAAACCAAGCTTGTTTAACTGCGCTGCTATTTTTTTTGCGGTTTGTTGCTCGTGATACGAAAGCTCGGGTGATTGATGCAGATCGAGGTAAAAGCTTTCAATGGCTGGCATGCTGCTATGTAAATTTAAGTCTAATGATTTAGCCGCCAATAGAGGGCTAGCTAATAATAGCGCTGTGCCTAAGTAAGTTAACTTCATGATTTTCCCTTATTGAGATAAATGTATATCCAAGTGATTTAGATATATGACTTGTAATAATTATGTTCAGCACCATATAAAAACCTAAATAAATGAATATGGCAATCAATTCAATGAGCAACATAGTTAGTATCAACGCGCAAAATTTTCAGCAAGTACTCGGCGAAACATCACAACAAAAGTTGGTACTGCTAAACTTCTACTCAGCGCAAAGTCCTGAATGTATTAACCAGGCAGCAATATTAGATAAATTAGCCGCTGAATATAACGACTATATAGTAGTAGCAAATTTAGATTGCGATGCCGAGCAAGCTCTGGCTTCGCAATTAGCACAGCAAGTTGGTTTACAAACACTACCAACACTGGTGTTGTTAAAAGACTCAGCGCCCGTTGATGTATTATCGGGTGCCCAAGCTGAAGCGAAAATTCGTGAAGCATTAGCTAAACATTTACCCGCTCAACAAGACTTACTATTAGAGCAAGCAAAGCAAGCATTATTAAAGTCAGATTTAAATGCCGCGTTTAATTATGCAAAGCAAGCTTATGAAATTGACAACAGCAACGCGCGTATTAAATTAGTACTTGCAGATATATGTATTCAAATTCATAAAGTAGATGAAGCGCAAGCACTAATTAATACAATAGATGTACAAGAGCAAGATGCTTACTTTAATAATATAAAAGCAAAATGCGAAGCTGCGCTTGAAGCAAAAGATTCACCAGAGATTAAAGAAAAGCAACAACAAGTAGAAAAGTACCCAAATGACTTAGAATTAAAAGAAGAGCTAAGTATTTTACTCAATGAAGCCGGCAGAAAAGAAGAAGCATTAGATGTACTATTTACAGTGCTGCAAAAAGATCTGAATTTTAACGAAGCAAAACCAAGTTTTTTAGCTATTATTGCCTCTTTACCTGACGGTGATGCACTTGCAGCAAAGTATCGTCGCAAGTTATATAGTATTTTGTACTAAAACTTAATAACTATTACTTTTAAAAGCACCTTACCTAGGTGCTTTTTACATTTTTAAGTTTATAGCAATATAACAGTAAGCTTGTTTAAGGAATAAAAAGCGCAGTTATCCACAGGGTTTTGTGGGTAACCTGTGAGCCTGGCTTGTGTATCTTTGGGGTAAAAATTAAATGCAAAAAAGGCGATAAAAACGCTTGCGTAAAATCTGCGGCTCCCTATAATGCGACCCCACTGAGAAGGGAAACACCGAAGCATAGCAAGGCAGTAACTACTTAGAGAGTTAAATAAAACTTCGGTTTTAAATCTTCCAAAAAGAAAGTTTAAAACAAAGTGTTGACTCGAAAAATAAAGGATGTATTATACGCATCCCTTGAGGCGCTAAAGCGACTCAAAACGTTCTTTAACAATATAAAGCAATCATCTGTGTGGGCACTCGTACAGATTGAGTTCTAACAGCCAACCTACTTACTCTTTATGGGTAATTAGCGAGGCAAACAAATTAGAGTCTCAATTGAAAACTGAGTGACCAACAGAAGTAACTTATTTATAAGTTGCTTCGGCACAG